>CAMZLX010000044.1 GCA_947311795.1 uncultured Zetaproteobacteria bacterium | reverse complement strand
GAAATAGCGCCCACAGGGTCGGGCAAGGCTGCAATCTCTTCCAAGCCTTGTGCCATCGCTTCCACGCGCTCTTCATTTAGCGCCAGCCTGTCTTTCAAAGCAGGTTCAAGATTATTTTTCTCTGCATTGTCCATATCAATCGCACTGGCAGCCAATATATCCGCCATATCCTCACGAAATCGTTTAGCAGAAAGGTTTAACGCTGAATTCTTTTTGTTGGTATCTGCCATGCGCAAACTGGCTGCCGAAGCTTTGGCTTGTTGCCCTAATGTTTGCATAATTGCTGTTGTATCTATCATGTTATCACCCTCTTTTCAACCTTAATACATCACACTTCTATCGTATTTCATATAACTTTTATGCTCTTCGAGCAACGTCTCTAATTCTTCTTCCATCACCAATGCGCGTTTTACTACTGCATTCTGCATAAGCTCAGGTTGCCTTATTGCATAACCAAGCTTTTGTTGTGAACTACCACGATGATTGAGCTTGCTCGAAATTGGCTTGCCCGTTTTATAGTTACGCTTGTGCGGGTAAAACAAACCAATCAAATCACCCCTGTTGGCTCTCGCACCCATGTCAGGGCGACGCTGATTCACATTATCTACCAAAATCGGTTTCACCGTATATTCATAAGTTTCCAACAAAGCCATCAAATCCAGTTTGAATGCATCCCATGCTTTATCATCATCAAGCTTTTGCATCTTGCGTACAAATTTACGCACCACCTTCTCTCGCTTGTATGCAGGCCAATCGTTCATCTGTGTTTTTACCTGTGCGGGTGTAACGGCAACAGCACTTTTTTTCGCAGTTTTAATTTTTGCCGTGCTAATACCATCCATATACGCAAGGTGAATGCGCCAAAATGCTATCAATTCCGCATCCATTTGTAGTGCCTCTTTCACCCATTGCTCATCCACTATTTCAGGAAAGTTAACCAACAAACCTGCATCCACCCATTGCTCACCAAAAAAACTATCATCAATGTCTTGTTTATAGTGAAAAATTCCACCTATAGGCTTTCGCATTTTATGGTTATATTTGGTTGGAAACACCAACTTGGATAACTCCACTTTGTTCATCTTTTCACCAATATCTTTCCGTTTTAACACGATATTATTCAAAAGGATGGGGCGCACTTCTTCTTTATACGTTTGCAATAAAACTTCTAGTTTTTGTTTCAGTGCATCCAAGTCTTGTTTGTTTTTTTCACCCTGCACATCGCCCAAACCCAAGTCATCAAACTTCATAAGCTTCTTGGCGAAATGATGAACAATACGGTTGCGTTGGTTCTCATCTACAATCACCATACGACCTTGCTGTTTACTCTCCACCGTCAATTCTTTTTTAACGGCAAGAATGTCATAACTCGCTGAAGCCCAAAGCCATACGGGGGCTACACATAAACTCGCAACAACCAAATATAAATAACGCACAAAAACCCCTTAGACCTTACTACTCAACACCAAATTATCGCTGTGAACCATGCTATCCAAATCAATATAACCTAAGATTCCTTCAATATCATGCGTATTTTTTCCGAGTAGTTTACGCATATCTTCAGCATTATAATTGGTTAAACCGCGTGCGACCAACGTGTTATCCTGATAAATTTCAACACAGTCACCTTTGTCGAAATCACCTTCAAAAAACACCACCTGTTCAAGCATGATATTGATATCGGCTTGCACACCTTGGTTCAACACCAATTTGCCCGAAACAGGTAGTAAATGATTAATCCAATGCTCATGCCAAGACTGCCTATCTTTACCACGGATAAAAATCGTTCCCACATCTTTACCCGCTAATAACTCAGACAATAAACCCTCTTGTTGACCATTGATAATGACAGCATCAATACCGCTTTGGGTTGCCATTTGTGCTGCATCCAGTTTGCTTTTCATGCCACCCGTACCAAAGCTTGAACCTTCATCACCTGCCATAGCCATGATATCTGATGTTAAGCTATCCACTACAGAAACACGCTTGGCATGATGGTTTCCATTTGGATTAGCATCAAACAAACCGTCCACATCCGTCATCATCACCATCAAATCAGCTTCAACTACAGTGCTTACCAACGCGCCCAACGAATCATTATCGCCAAATTTAATTTCTTCCACCACCACCGTATCATTCTCATTCACGATAGGCACAACACCTGCAGAAAATAATGTTTTACTGGTGTTGCTGGCATTGATATAGCGCCTGCGATGCCGCAAATCATCCTTGGTCAGTAGCATCTGCGCCACCACCATGCCCAAATCTGAAAAAGCCTGTTGGTAGGCATGCATCAACAAAGGTTGACCAATGGCAGCAGCCGCTTGTTTCTCATGCACATTCAGCTTCTTATCCAACCAACCCAGTTGCACGCGACCAAGTGCCACCGCACCCGAAGAAACAAGGCACACTTGAATACCTTTATCGTGCAATGCTTTAATATCAGAAGCCAAACGTTGCACCATGACAGTGTTGACCCCATGTTTGGCATCAGCGAGTAGCGAACTACCCACCTTCAACACCAAACGTTTCACATGTTTAAGACTGTCGCGTTGCTTCATCATCATAAATTGTTGGTTCCACCACCACTTCTGGCACAGCAAGCCTTGTTGTTACAGGCTTCTCACGCTCTGCTTCATGTTCTAATTCATAGGCGCGAACACGCACCACTTCATCATAAATATCACGCAACAATTGCGTTACACCTTCACCACTTACCGATGAAATCGGATACTTCGGCATATCGTATTGTTCCGCTTCTTTCAGTACCTCAGCACGCAATGTTTCATCCAAAGCATCCATCTTGGTCAAAATCAAGAAGCGTTGCTTTTGGGCAATGGCATCACCATAACCCACCAGCTCACCTTCAATCTCTTTGATTTGGTCGTGAATACTGATGCCTTCTGGGTGCGCCACATCAACAAGATGCAGCAACACACGGGTGCGCTCCACATGCCGCAAAAACCTATGCCCCAAACCTTTACCTTCGTGCGCACCTTCAATCAAACCCGGAATATCCGCAATGACAAAACCATCACCATCATCCATAAAGACCTGACCCAAAGATGGTGCAAGTGTGGTGAATGGATAATCAGCAATTTTAGGGCGCGCATTGGATACACGCGAAATAAATGTTGATTTTCCGGCATTGGGAAGCCCCACAAGCCCAACATCTGCCATCATCTTCAGTTCCAAATGACAAATACCTGCTTCACCTGGAAGCCCTGGCTGACAATAGCGCGGTGCTTGATTGGTGGGCGTGGCAAACCGCGCATTACCTTGTCCACCAATACCACCTTTAGCAATAATTGTACTTGCGCCATCTTCATTTAAATCGGCAAGTAAATCGCCTTCTTCATTGCGAATGACTGTGCCTACAGGTACAAATATCTCAATATCTTTACCCATACGCCCATGTTTGTTTTTCCCTTGCCCTTTGGTGCCGTTCTCAGCAATCACACGTTTGCGCAGGTAAAGCTCTTGTAGCGTATTTTTATCGCGGGTTGCCGTGAAAATCACATGTGCACCACGCCCACCATCGCCACCATCAGGACCACCCTTAGGAATATATTTTTCACGGCGAAATGAAGACGCACCACCACCACCATTGCCCGCCCGCACTTCAATTCTTACTTCATCAATAAATCGCATGTTTTAAATCCATATATTCCTAATCAACGTATCCTACCGTTTCGCACCAACAAAAAAAGGGGCGCTTTTCAGCACCCCTTTCCAATCTTCCACTAAAAACGTATTAGCTTACAACGCGAACCGTTGTACGACCTGCACGTTTGTAGTATTCAATATTTCCATCAGTCAGTGCGAACAATGTAAAGTCTTTACCACAACCTACATTATCACCCGGGCGGATTTTTGTACCACGTTGACGAACAATAATGTTCCCCGCAACCACAACTTCGCCGCCATATTTTTTCACGCCAAGACGTTTCGAATTGGAATCGCGTCCGTTCTTGGTGGAGCCGCCTGCTTTCTTATGTGCCATGAGTGTTCTCCTTAACCAATCTTTGCGATACGAACCGCAGTAAAAGACTGGCGATGACCTTTGGTCAAACGGTAGTTCTTACGACGACGTTTCTTAAAGATTACAACTTTTTGACCACGACCAGCTTCAGTAATCACACCTGTCACTTTCGCTTTCGCAGCATCTTTACCCGCTTTGATTTCAGCACCTTCGCCAACCATCAAAACTTCATCAAATGTTACTTCACTGCCAACGTCTGCGTTCAGTTTTTCAACACGAACAACATCACCTTCAGCAACGCGGTATTGTTTACCACCTGTTTTAATTACAGCATACATATTACTAGCTCTCCAGTTCAGGGTTAAGCAGCTTTCGCAGGCTTTTTACCGTATTTTTTGTAGAAGCGCTCAACGCGACCTTCCGTATCTACAATTTTCTGTTTACCAGTGTAGAAAGGATGACATGCGGAGCAAATTTCAACATGCAAATCGCCCTTGGTAGAGCGGGTTTCAAAAGCATTGCCACAAGAGCAAACCACTTTAGAAACTGTATATTCTGGGTGAATTTCTGCTTTCACTTTAAACTCCTATAATGACCTTTTTCAAAGCCAACCCTTACAAAGGGCGGCGATTTATAGCGGCAAGATGTAAAAAACACAAGGAAAAATTTCAAGCTCGCGTTAAACGCTTATTTTTAGGGCATTTCTCAGCTGCACAATGTATGCCATCAAGGCGGGGACTGGGCGCAAACTATGGCGAATCACAGCTTTTGGCCACGAAGCCACCTCAACCAAGGCTTCATAAATCCGCGTTGATTTATCCCACTGCGTTTGCCCCGCCATCGCATCATGACCCGCACTTAAAATCATATTTGCAATCAAATCATGTGGAATATCTTTCACATGTTTATCCAACCACTTTTGCATTTCGCCAATATCGGATTGGGTGATATTGTGTAAGATACGTTGCCATGCCAGCAGTGCTTTGGCTTGACTACTATCGGACAACATCGCCACACGACCCGGGCTGCCTTGCCCCAATTCAATCGCCAGCGCGTGTAATTCCTTGTCCAAACCTTGTTTATCCAACACCGCTTGCATATCCGCTTCATTGAGTGGGCTACACGCTTGCAACATGCACCTTGAACGAATGGTCGCTGGCAGGCGTTGCAAATCATGGCATACAATCAATAATAAACTTCCTTCTGTTGGCTCTTCCAAACCTTTAAGCAGCGCATTTGCACTTTGGTTGTTCATCAAGTTGGCATCATCAATCATCAATACACGGCGTTTGGATTTCAAACCACTCAACGCAAGAAAGTCCAATGCTTCGCGTGTTTGTCCGATATTAATATCTCGGTTGAATTTCTTTTTCTTGTCATCGTAGAGCAGTTCAACATGGGCATAATCAGGGTGAGAACCTGCAAAAAGCATGGCACAAGAATGACATTGCCCACAGGCTTGAAAGTTGCTCAAATCTGGGCTTTCGCACATCGCCAAGGCTGCCAACTGCTTGGCTAATGTCGCTTTACCAATCCCTTGAATGCCATACAGCAGCCACGCATGATGCAATCGCTCTGCTTGCAAAGCTTCGCCAAAAGCCGTGCGCACCTCATCATGTCCAAGCACTACGCTC
This sequence comes from uncultured Zetaproteobacteria bacterium, assembly GCA_947311795.1. Taxonomy (GTDB): domain Bacteria; phylum Pseudomonadota; class Zetaproteobacteria; order Mariprofundales; family Mariprofundaceae; genus Ghiorsea. The sequence goes on along the minus strand of CAMZLX010000044.1, from coordinate 2,259 downwards.
ATAAAGCGGACAACACGCGCTGAATATCCGCTTGCACGGCATCAATATCTTGATTGGCATTGATGCGCTGCACACGCTCTGGGTTTTCTTTGGCAATCTTATCAAATGCCGCATACACAGACTGATGAAAGTCTTGTTTTTCATTGTCCAATCGATTGGCAGCCTCACCACCTGCTTGGCGCGAAGCCATGCGAATGGCTGCATCTTCCACCGATAAATCCAGCCAGATCGTGGCATCGGGAGACACGCCACATTCTGCCCACTTCAACATGGCACGAAGTTCGGCATTATCGGTCAACTTCCGACCTGCCAATTGATATGCCAAGGTGGAATCCGAATATCGGTCACACACCACCCACTTGCCTGCATCAAGCGCGGGTTGAATCACCTCTCGCACATGCTGCGCCCTATCGGCAAGGAATAGCAATAATTCAGTCTGTGCAACAGGCACGAACTCGCCTGACAATAAAATATGGCGCAACGCTTTACCCAAAGGTGTGTCCCCTGGCTCAAAGGTTTGTAGCACATCTTTGCCCTGCGCTTTTAACCAAGCCACCGTGCGTGATAACTGCGTGGTTTTACCACTGCCATCGCCGCCCTCAAATGTAATCAACTTTCCTTTGCTCATGGCTCGCTATGCTGCGTTGAAAAAGATTGAAACACAATATTGCTTTGCAAGAGCGAACTGGCAAGTTGGCTCACTTGCCCTGCATCACCTGTGGTATAAAACATGGTTTGCCCTTGTTTGTTTGTTTTATGAGTTTTACTTTGCGGTTGGATTTGCTTTTGGGTTTGTTTTTGCACTTGCTTCGCTACCGCCTTACCCGTGCTGATGATAGCAATATCATCGCCGACCAGTTCACGGATTATTGGCTCAAACCACGGATAATGTGTGCAACCAAGCACCAGCGTATCCACCCCCTCATCCATCAAGGGCAACACATACGATGCCAGCAAGTCTTTCGTTTTACGTGAATGCAATTCACCCTGTTCAACGGCTTCTACAAGCCCTACACATGGCTGGGTTAAAATACGCGCTTGATGTTGATGCGCATCCAAAAGGTTAGAAAACTTATCACTTTGCAATGTGTTTTCCGTGGCTAAAATACCAACAATACCACTTTCTGACTGCTCCACCGCAGGTTTTAAAGCAGGTTCCATACCAATCACAGGTATATCCAATGTTTCGCGCAAATGATGAACCGCCGCAGCCGTTGCCGTATTACACGCCACCACCAAAGCTTTGATTTGATGCGTTTGGGCTAAGGTTTCAGCAATACAAAGGGAACGCTGTAACACCATTTCACTATCTTTATTGCCATACGGCGCATACTTAGAATCCGCAACATACACAAAATGCTCATGCGGCATGGCAGCTTGCATCTCACGCCATACAGTTAGACCACCAAGCCCTGAATCAAAGATACCAATCGAATTGTTCTTACCCTCACAAGATTTCATCAGAAACTGTTACATACTCTCTTTATCTATTTTACCGCTTCCATAATATAAATCTTCCATGTCGATCAGATAGTTCAACAAAATAAGCTTATTCTGGACATCATCCTCATCAAATACCTTGTTATCCAGCGGTTTTTCTGTTGCCAAAGTATGCGCAATCCATTCTTTCAATTCATAGATTCTATCATAGTTCAACACCGCATAAAATCTTGGCAACTCGGCAAAGAAATCAAGAAACCTATTCGCATTTTCTACACTCACTTTTTTAACCGCCACAGACTTCATCATCTCCACCATAGCATATTCACAAGCTTCTTGATTGACGGGATACCATTCAAACATGGTTTCAACCACGCAAATCAATGAAGTCAGGTAGTTATCCTCATGCTCATCACAAATGCCAAGGAATGTTGTGCTTAAAAAATTAATCAGCTTCTGGTCGGTCGTCATAGCTTGGCTTTGGCTGATGGATATTTGAAAGTCGCCAATCAAATCATGTTCCACCATTATAACTGTAAACCAATTCAATGATGTATGCCGCTCTTCAGTCTTCACCACCAAATTATTCAATATGGCAATCAATTTGCCAAAGCGGTTGGCAAGATGAGCAAAGAACTTTTGATGTTCCTCATTATCCTCATCATAAAACCCTTGGAAATGATCCAACACCTGCTCAAAATGATTGGGGATATATTTCATTTCTCCCCATACCGTTTTCACCAGATGTCCTTCATACATCTTGAAGTCATCAGCTGCATCGTAGTTATAATAACCCTGAGCAACATAGGCTTTAAAAGT
>CAMZLX010000043.1 GCA_947311795.1 uncultured Zetaproteobacteria bacterium | reverse complement strand
TCATCTTGGAAGATATACACAACATAGGACTTGCCAACTTCTGGACGATGGGTTTGCTCATCATAAGGTAGCAGTAAATCTTTGCTCAGCCCCCAATCAAGAAACGCACCTGTGTTATTCACATCCACAACCTCTAAAAATGCAAATTCACCCACTTGGGCAAACGGTGTTTCAGTGGTGGCAATGATGCGGTCTTCAGAATCAAAATAGATGAAGACATCAATCATCGCATCGACTTTAGCATCATTAGGAACATAACGAATGGGCAATAAAATTTCGCCAAATTTCTCGCCACCATCCAAATATAAACCGAAGTCCACTTCTTTAACGATGCGTAAGTTGTTTGTTTTACCAATGTTTAACATGAAGTAACCTCAAAGTTTGAATACACCGAAGTGTAACCAAGCAGCACTGTACATCGAAAGCCAGCATTCGACATCTTTTGTATTCGCTGCATAATCGCCACCATGAATAAATGGATAGGTTTTCTTTTGGTTGCAGTTTTTCTTTCGGGCTGTGCGACTGCACAAAATGATTATGACCCTTTGGAGGGTATGAACCGCAGTGTGGATAGTTTTAACACTGCTGTGGATGAAGCGGTATTACGCCCAGCTGCCAATGGTTATGTGGCTGTTGTGCCCAAGGGTGGGCGTAATGTAGTGAGCAACTTCTTCAATAATTTACTGGAAGTGAACACTGTGGTGAATGATGTGTTGCAGGGAAAAATTGTTCAGGGTCTGGGCGATACAACGCGGTTTGTCATGAATTCCACCTTGGGAATTTTTGGTTTGTTTGATGTGGCATCAGAATTTGGTTTGGAGCGGCATAAAGAAGATTTTGGGCAGACGCTAGCCGTCTGGGGTGTTGGGCAGGGTGCATATATTGTGTATCCGTTTTTAGGACCCAACTCGGTGCGCAACACACCAGGTACCATCATGAGTTACTTTTTGGATGGGGCAACGTATTTTTATCTGGTTGCCAATGCGCCGATTGCGATTGGTGGCACAGTACTTAAATATATCAATGATAGAGCAAATATTGAAGATTTTGTAAAACTTAGAGATGAAATGGCTTTGGACCCTTACGTGTTTGTGCGTGAAGGCTGGCGACAAAGCCGTCTTTATAATATTTATGATGGGCATCCACCTGCGCCAACACCCTCAGAAAGTGAAGACGATGATTTTGAGGATGATGAGTTTGCCGATGACGAGTTTGATGATTGATGGATTCTCCAGCACTAGACCTGCTTGCTGAAGCAGGATGCAAACAACACGTTGACCGTGTACTGATTTTAAATGCCCAAGCGCATCCGTTGTGGGTAGGATTAAGTCAGCAAACGGATGTTCAGTTTACGCAAACCTTTAAACCTTACATTTTGCAGCTTGAAGCTTTGGGTTTAAACGTATCTTCACAGCTTGAAGGTGAGTTTGATTTGATTTTATTTGTGCCAAGCAAAGATAAAAAACAATCTTTGGGTTGGATAGCAGAAGCCATGAATCACTTATCGGATGGCGGCAAGCTGATGATGGCATGTGAGAATCAATATGGTGCGAAATCGTATGAATCGGCATTAAAAAAACTTGCAGGGGCGACTGCTTCAAGTTCAAAATCCAAGTGTCGTTTATTTTCAGCGAAAAAAACATCGGCTTTGAATGTTGAACTGCAACAACAATGGTTGGTTGATACCAAGCCACAGGTGATGGCATCACATGGTTTATGGGCGCAGTCAGGGTTATTCAGTTGGAAAAAAGCGGATATTGGCTCAACCATGTTGCTCAACCATTTGCCTCAACTATCGGGCAAGGTGATGGATTTGTGTTGTGGTTATGGTTTGTTAGCCAAGCATATTATTCAACACAGTGATGCAGTTTCAAAGCTTCATTTGGTGGAAGCGGATAGTCTTGCTTTGGCGTGTGCCGTTAAAAACACTCAAGGTTTTGAGCATGTGATCACACACCACCTTGATGCTGTGCATGAGCTATTACCCAAACACATGGATGCTGTGGTATGCAACCCACCTTTTCACACTGGGCAAATCAGAGATGTTGAGCTTGGTAAAACCATAGTCAGCAAGGCATGTGGTGCGCTAACCCATGGTGGTGAATTGTTTTTGGTTGCCAATCGCCAGCTTCCGTATGAGCAGGTACTGGATACTTTTTTACGCTCGTATGAATGTGTTGCGGTGGGTGATGGGTTTAAGATTATCCGAGGCAAGAAATGACCCGAAAGCTAGAACGCTTGGAAAAAATCATGTCGCGTTTGGGTTATGGGGCAAGGCGCGATGTTCCTTTTTGGATTCGAGAAGGTTGGTTAACAGTCAACGGAGAAAAACCCAAATCAGCATCGGTGAAAGTGTTTGCTGATGAAGTGGAACTGGATGGCAAACCACTGGACCATCCGTTTGGGTTAACGGTGATATATCATAAACCACTGGGCACAGTTTGTTCGCGCAAAGAAGAAGGGCGCATTATTTTTGAAGATTTCCCAGAACGGTGGATAGATAGAAAGCCGCCGCTATCCAGTGTTGGGCGATTGGATAAAGATACTTCGGGATTATTGATTGTCACCGATGATGGGCAACTCAATCATTATTTAACCAGCCCCAAACATAACATCTCTAAAACCTATGCCGTGACATTGGATAGCCCGCTTACAGGTAATGAAGCAGAAGTGTTTGCCTCAGGCACGCTCATGTTGGAAGCTGATGATAAACCGTGTTTACCCGCAGAACTTATGGTTACTGGTGAAAATACAGCAAACCTTGTGTTGCATGAAGGGCGCTACCATCAAGTGCGGCGTATGTTTGCAGCTCTTGGCAACCATGTTGTTGCTTTAGAGCGCACGCATATGGGTAAGTTATCGCTTACATCCCTCAATCTTCAAGTGGGTGAATATCAAACCATTGAAGTTGAGGCGTTAAAACAACGAATTGGTTAAGTTTAAGCTTGGCACTCAGCGCGATACAAACATGGCGAAACGCTACAGTTTGTAATGGTTAAAAAACATGGGTTATTACCTTCTGCAATTTGAATGGCATGAATCAAGTCTGTTTTTTTGAGTTTTGATGCAGCTTTGATATTGAGTGGTTTAGCGTGAGCTAAAAGCTCCTTTTTTGTAATTTTTGTGTTTGACATTGAAATGACCTCATTAATTTTCCGCGCACCATAGTATGGCATTATCAAAAGTCTACGGTTAAGGCTTTGTTGGTAACAGTCCACGATGGTTTGATATTTGTTCATATGAAGGCAATTTGGCACTTTACCAATTTATAACTTTAAGTATTTGCTCTAAAACATTAATAAAATAAGGGTTATATGCCCCCACATTCATGGGATAGTGAAGTAGTGTTGAGCCCTGTACGATTCGCTTATCAGTTTACGAAACAAATAAAAAGGAGAGGCGTATGAAAAAAATATATATAGTGATGATGGTGGTCAAATTCGAAGTGTAAGCTAGTTTGCGGCGTATGGAAAAAGCCCACTCAAATCACAATGCCAATCAGCTTAATGATGCGCAGTATCGCGCTGTGCATCATCGCGGTGGACCTTTGCTTGTGCTTGCGGGTGCAGGGTCTGGTAAAACGCGGGTGATTACTGAAAGAATTGGCGCTTTGGTGGAGCGTGATGTGCCTGAAGATGCTATCACAGCCGTGACCTTCACCAATAAAGCGGCAAGAGAAATGCGCGAACGGTTAGAAAAACGTTTGGGCGAAGATAAGGTCAAACGCCTGCGTATTTGCACCTTCCATGCCTTGGGGCTGATGATTATTCGTGAACATGCAAAACTTGTGGGTCGTCGTGCGCGCATGTCTATCTTTGCCGTACCTGAGCAAAAGTCGGCTATGCGCTCAGTGCTTGCAGATTTGAAGCTGCCATCGGATAGCGATAATGTGGAACGGATTTTGCAGAAAGTGTCCATGCTCAAAAGTGGGATGAGTGAAGCCCAAGACAATGCCATCACCGTGATTGCCGACAAATACGATACATTATTGCAAAAAATGAATGCGGTGGATTTTGATGACTGCATCGTTTTGCCGCTGCGCATTCTCAATGAAGATGCCGATGCCAGAGGGCTGTGGCAGAGCAGGTGTCGTCATTTTTTGGTGGATGAATATCAAGATTCCAGCCGTATGCAGTATGACTTTGTACGCCTTTTAACACCAGGTAATGCCAATCTTACAGTGGTGGGTGATGATGACCAATCCATTTACGGTTGGCGCGGTGCTGAAATTAAAAACTTATTTCAATTGGAGCGCGATTATCCATCACTCGAAGTGATTAAACTGGAAGAAAACTACCGTTCCACAGGTTCGATTCTGCAAGGCTCAAACAGCTTGATTGCGCACAACAGCGAACGCTTGGGCAAAACGCTGCGCTCTAACCTTGGTTTGGGCAAAAAGATTCGGGTTTGGGAAGCTGAAACATCGGATGAAGAAGCAGAACGCGTGGTGGCTGAAATTCGCGGGCAACGTGCTGGCAACAGCCTAAAGTGGGATGACTTTTGCATATTGTATCGCTCATCATTTAAAGCTAGAGCATTTGAAATGGCATTGCGGGATGCGGATGTGCCGTATCATGTCAGTGGCGGCATGTCGTTTTTCGACAGAGCCGAAATTCAAGACTTATTGGCATATTTAAAGCTCGTTGGCAATTTCTCGGATGACTTGGCATTGATGCGCGCTATTTCACGACCAAGGCGCGGCATTGGCAGCAAGGCATTGGAAGTGTTGGGTCAGTTTGCTCATGAAAAAGGCTCATCTTTATTGGAAGCAGCATTGGAAGATGATTTTCAACATCCCAAAGCAGGCGTGCTCAGAGCATTTGGCAAAATGTTGGTGGATATTGAGCATATCTTTTTGCATGGTGAGGCGGATGATGCCTTTGATACCTTGCTTGAAGCTTCAGGCTTGGAAGAAGCGATTCGCAAGGAAGCCGAAGATGAGGATGAAGCCGAGCGGCGCATGGGTAATGTGATGAGCTTGCGAAAATGGTGGTTGCGCCACAGTGAAAATGGGGGTGACTTGTCATCCTTTTTGCAGCATGTGTATTTGGCAGCCGATGATAAAGATGATGATCCGCAAGGGCAGGTACGTTTGATGACGGTTCATGCCGCCAAAGGCTTGGAGTTTTCGCATGTGTTTGTGGTGGGCATGGAAGCGGGAAGTTTTCCACATAAAAACGCCTTGGAAGAAAACCGATTGGAAGAAGAGCGGCGGCTGATGTATGTTGCCATGACCCGTGCGCGTCATCGGTTAACCCTGAGTTATGCCAAATCACAAAAGAAATTTGGGCAGGTTGAAAAGATGGGGCCTTCGCCATTCCTCAAAGAAATTGATGAGGATGTGCTCAACTGGGTGGATAAAGATTCAGGCTCGGAAGAAGATAAACAAGAGAGCAAAGCGGAAGTGGATGCACATATGGCAGCCATGCGTGAAATGTTGGGGTTGAATTAAGGGGTATAAGGCATGAATGTTCAAATTTCAGATTTGATGGAAACCAGTGGTGTGAAGTTTGGCACTTCAGGTGCGAGAGGGCTGGTTTGTGATATGACAGACCGTGTATGTTTTGCCTATACCTTAGCTTTTTTAAACCATTTGTTGGCAAGTGGAAGCATGAAACAAGGTGATAACGTTGCCGTGCCAGGGGATTATCGCCCCAGCTCACCGCGCATCATGGAAGCCGTTGGGCTTGCCATTCAAGAAGCAGGGTTTACACCTATCAACTGTGGTTTTGTGCCTACACCTGCAGTGGCGGCGTATGCCATGGCTCGCAATATTCCCAGCATCATGGTGACGGGAAGTCATATCCCCGATGATAGATATGGCATTAAGTTTTACAAACCTGAAGGTGAAATTCTTAAAGATGATGAACAGGGTATGTGCTCGCGCTCGGTTGAACTTGATGAGAGCTTATTTGATGAGCATGGGCAGAAAATATGCGATTTAACTTGGGCAGAAGAAACCAAGGATGCCTACACTGAATTTGTAACGCGATATACTAACTTTTTACCGCAAGGTTGCCTCAAAGGTCAGCGCATTGGTGTGTATGAACATTCTTCTGTGGCAAGGGAATGCTTGGTTGAAATCATGCAAGGTCTGGGTGCAGATGTGGTGCAGCTTGGGCATTCAGATGCCTTTATTCCTGTGGATACAGAAGCTGTGCGGGAAGAAGATGTGAAGCTTGCTAAGAGTTGGGCGACTGAACACCAGCTTGATTGTATTGTTTCAGCAGATGGCGATGGCGATAGACCGCTGGTGAGTGATGAACATGGTGTATGGTTGCGGGGTGACGTGTTGGGTATTGTGTGTGCCAAATACTTGGGTGCAACGCATGTGGTGACACCTGTGAGCTGTAATTCAGCAGTGGAAAAAAGCGCTCATTTTGATTCGGTCAGCCGCACGCGCATTGGTTCACCCTTTGTGATTGAAGTGATGAACGCATTGTTGAAAGCGGGTAAAAGCAATGTGGTGGGTTATGAGGCTAACGGTGGCTTTTTAACGGCTTCTGATATTGAAATGAGTGGGAAAACCCTTGCTGCATTACCAACCCGTGATGCTGTGATTGTGCCTTTGATGTTGCTGCTAGCGGCCAAAGATAAGGGTGTAAGTATATCCGAATTGATGCAAACATTACCGCAGCGTTTTACGGCGAGCGATAGGCTTAAAGGTGTGCCAACTGAAGTAAGTCAGCAAAACATTGCTGGTTTAAAGCAGGATAAAGCTTGGTTTGAACAGCAGTTTGGCAATGTGGCGGATATTGATGAAACCGATGGATTCAGAATGACATTTGAATCGGATATTGTGGTGCACCTTCGCCCATCGGGTAATGCGCCTGAGTTGCGATGTTATGTGGAAGCAAAGAGTATGGGCAAAGCGGAAGCTGTATTAAAACAATGTTTGGTTTATTTGAAATCGTGGGTGTAAACACCGCTGCTTGATATAATATCTTGTAAACATATACTTCGCGTTGTTAAAAGTGGGCTGCGGCTCGCTTTTTTTGTTTTTAGACGATTGAGAAATAAGCGGAGTGAATTGCTAAGTGGCTGATATTGAAACCATAATCAAAGAACTTGCAGAGCCCATTGTGGATGAGCTTGAAGTGGATTTGATGGGTGTAATTGTTGCAGGAAGCAAGGAAACCAAGTTGGTTCGGGTGGTGATTGATAAACGTGGCGGTGTGGGCGTGGATGCGCTTCGCCGTTTGAGTAAAGGTTTGTCGTTGCAGCTTGATGCCGAAGATTTGATTGCTGGTAAGTATAATCTAGAAATTAGCTCGCCAGGTTTTGATTGGCCGCTCACCACAAACAAAGATTTTGTCCGTTATGAAGGTGATTGGCTAAAAATCACGTTTGAAGATGGTCGTCCCGTGGTTGAGGGCGAAAACCTTGGTTTGAATGATGCGGGTGATTTGCGCGTTGCAAGTAAAAAAGGTGAGCAGGTATATGCACTGGATGAAACATCGAAAATCATTCGCACTGTGAATTGGGGTAAGGTTTCGGGCAAACAAAAGCAAAAAGGCAAGAAGTCGAACGCAAAGAAAAAGTCTTGAAGCAAAACGTAGTAAAAAGAAGATGTTGAAGGGTTAAATGATATGAACGCAGATATGTTGGCAGTAGCAGACGCGGTAGCACGCGAAAAATCAGTGGAGCGCGAGCTTGTGCTTGAATCCATGGAACAAGCTTTGAAAACAGCGGCACGCCGTACTTATGGTACAAAAGCTGTGGAAGCGGTGATTGACCGCCTGACCGGTGAGATTGCACTTTCTCATGTACGCACTGTGGTTGAAGAAGTCGAAGATGAAGAAAATGATTTAACACTTGAGGAAGGCAAAGCCTTGGATGCTGATGCAGAGATTGGCTCAACATTTAAAGATCCTCTTGAACCGATTGAACTTGATCGTGTAGCGGCGCAAACAGCAAAACAAGTGATTAACCAAAAGATTCGTGAAGCAGAGCGCGCACAGGTGGTCGCTGAATATGAACCACGTGTGGGTGAAATTGTGGTTGGTATCGTGAAACGTGTCGAGCGTGGTAATGTATATGTGGATTTGGGTCGTGGCGAGGGTGTGATGTATCGCGAAGACTTGCTTCCGCGCGAATCTTTCCGTCAAGGTGACCGTGTACGCACATTTTTGCGTGAAGTGCGCAATCAGCCTAAAGGCGCATTGGTGTATTTGTCGCGTGCTGATGCAGGCATGGTGCTTAAATTGTTTGAACAAGAAGTTCCTGAAATTCAAGATGGTATGGTCGCCATTCAAGCGATTTCACGCGACCCTGGTTCGCGCAGTAAAATTGCAGTGATTTCAACAGATGTAGGGGTTGACCCTGTGGGCGCATGTGTAGGTATGCGAGGTGCTCGTGTGCAAGCAGTTGTGAATGAATTGCACGGCGAGAAAGTTGATATTATTGAATGGACGGAAGACCCTGCTGCCTTTGTTGTGAATGCTTTGGCACCCGCAGAAATTGAACGTGTACTTGTGGATGCAGATACAGGTACGATAGAAGTGGCAGTGGCAGAAGACCAATTGGCGATTGCGATTGGTCGCCGTGGTCAAAATGTGCGCCTTGCCTCCGAGCTTACGGGCTGGAATGTTGAAATCATGACGGTTGGTGATGAAAAAGAGAAGCGTGCTGCGGAAGTGCAAGCTGCAAAAGATGCGTTTGTCTCAGGGCTTGATATTGACGAGGACTTTTCTTTGTTGCTTATTGCGGAAGGGTTTATGTCACTTTCTGACTTGGCATATTGCGATATTTCAGAGCTTGTTGCCATTGAAGGCTTGGAAGAAGAGTTGGCAGAAGAGCTGCAAAAACGTGCGCGTGATAGTTTGTTAAACTCTGCTTTGGAAGCAGAGGAAACAGATGAGCCTTTGGTGGCGTTGATGGATGTTGAGGGTATGACAGGTGAAATTGCCGAAGCATTTACATTGCAAGGTATTTTGACAGCCAATGCTTTGGCAGACAAGGCGAGTGATGAAGTGACGCCGATTGAAGGCTTGGAAGAAGAAGCTTTGAACACATTGATTATCGCAGCACGTGAAGCGTGTGGGTGGTTTAAAGACTAACTTGCCTTATCAAGCAAAGGATAAAGCAGCGCGCACATGTTTTGCTTGCAAAACAACGCGTGAAAAACAGCTGCTTTTACGTTTGATTGTTGATGAGGAAGGTCAAATTTGGCCTGACTTTTCAGCCAAACTTCCAGGTCGGGGTGTCTACCTTTGTATGGAAGAAGATTGTTTGAATAAGGTGTCAGACAAACGACTGGGTGTTTTGCGGCGTGACTTTTCGCCGCAGTTGCCACAGTGGGATGTGTTGCAACAGCGTATATTTGATATGCTTTCGCAGCGTTTGAATCAATTGCTGAATGGCGTTAAGCGTCAAGCAGTGATTGGGCGGGATGCAGTGATGCATCAGATGTGGGATAAAAAGTCGTTGTTGGTTTTGTTTGCGGCTGATGCAGGTGATGCATTGCTGCGGCAGGTGAATGACGCGATGGATAAACGTGCGCTTGGAGAGATGAAATCCGACGCACAAGATAAAACGATTGTTTCTTTGCTGGATGCCGAAGCTTTGGGTTCTGCACTGGGTAGGAAAAAAATAGCAGTTGTTGCTTTCACAGAGAAAAGTCCTCTGTTGAAGTTGCAGCAAATTAGTGTTTGGCAGCAGCGATTTGGTTTGATGCTTGCTAAGCAACAGGGAAAATAAGGTAACAGATGGCTAATAAACGCGTACTTGATTTGGCAAAAGATTTGGGTGTGACTGCAGATGATGTGCAGCGCGCAGCAGCAGACTGTGGGGTAGCGGCGACTGGGCCGACCAGCAGTCTAGATAATAGTGATGTAGACAAACTCACAAAAGCGCTGAAATCCAAAGGCGATAAAAAATCAGGCAGCAAAACATTGACTTTAGGTAAAAGATTATCCTTGGGTCGTGGTGCTGGCGAAAACAGTAGGCATTCTGTCGAAGTGTCCATGCGTAGGCGTAGGTCTAGAGTTTTAAGCTCTCCTGTATTGGCAAAACCCGTTGCACCTAAACCTACCGTACAAAAAGCAGCGGTGCCAACACCTGCTGCTCCGAAACCAGTTGAAGTTGTTAAAAAAGTAGAGCCAGCTAAGGTGAGTAAACCTAGTGCTATTGCAGTGAAAAAACCTGTTACTAAAGCAAATTTAACACCTGCACAATTGGCAGCTGAAAAAATGACGGCGAATAAAGTGAAGAAGTCTGAAGAGCAGGCGGAACAACGCCAGCAGCGTCAACAGCGTAGAAGCGCTCAAGTTCAGCGCACTATTAAACAGCCTAGGCGCCAAGGCGGTGACCATAAAAATGAAAGTTTGCCAACGCGCGCACCGAATCAAACCAGAGACAATCGGAATACGCGCCCCAAACAGGGAGGGCCGCGTACAACTATTCGCACAGGTCTAACCCCTGCGCAAATTGCAGCATCCAAAGCGCCACGCTCATCGATTAAACAAATTGAAGAGAAGATTACCAAGGAACGTAGGCAGCAACGTCAGAATCGTCCGCAGGGCAATCGTCCCAACCAACGTCCAGGTGGGAATACGGCGTCACCAGGTGGTGCTGGGCGTCGTGGCGCACCATCGGTTGCGGTTGCACCGTCTGAACAAATTGTAGCACCAACAGGACAAAAACGTAGAGGGCCGCAGCCTGGTCAGCGTTTCCAAAAACGTAGATTATCCCCTGCTGAAAAAGCGGCACGCCGTGATTATTCATCCAAACGTCATGCTTCATTAACACCTGAACAAGAAGACCGCATGGCGCGTCTTGCCAAGGGTGGTCGCCGTGGAAAAGAGACAGTGACCAAAGATGATGAAGCATTTGTTATTCGTGATGTAGAAGTCATGGAAGGCATGATTGTATCTGATTTGGCATCCAAAATGGCGGTCAAAGCTGTGGACTTGGTGAAAAAATTATTTGAAATGGGTCAGATGATTACCATCAATGATTCATTGGATGCAGACACATGTATGCTGATTGTTGAAGAGTTTGGTCATAAAGCAAAACTCATCAATGAAGCAGCTGTTGAAGATGTATTGATTGCAGAAACTGAAGAAGACGAAGGTGTGTTAAGCCCACGTCCTCCAGTTGTGGTTGTAATGGGTCATGTTGACCATGGTAAAACATCGATTCTTGATGCTTTGCGCAAAGCGCATGTTGCTGATGGTGAAGCGGGTGGGATTACGCAGCATATTGGTGCATACATGGTGAAACTGGATGGTGGCGAACGCGTGGTGTTTGTCGATACACCGGGTCATGAAGCTTTTACAGGTTTGCGAGCGCGTGGTGCAAACTTAACAGATGTTGCGGTGCTTGTAGTGGCTGCGGATGATGGTGTGATGCCACAAACGGTTGAAGCATTGAATCATGCCCGTTCTGCAGGCGTACCAATCATCGTGGCTGTGAATAAAATGGATAAAGAAGGTGCAGACCCTGAAATGGTGAAACGCCAATTGGCTGAGCACGAAGTGGTGCCTGAAGACTGGGGTGGGGATACAATTTTTGTGAATGTGTCGGCGCACACAGGTGAAGGTTTGGAAGACTTGCTTGAGATGCTTGCGCTACAAACTGAAATTCTTGAATTGCGTGCTAACCCAGACCGCACAGGTCGTGGTGTAGTGATTGAATCTCGTCTTGATAAAGGGCGCGGACCTGTTGCAACCGTATTGGTTCAAAATGGCACCTTCAAAAAAGGTGACACGGTTGTTGTAGGCTCTGTAATGGGGCGTATTCGTGCTATTGTGGATGAAAATGGAGCACAACATAAAACAGCAGGTCCTTCGATTCCGTTTGAATTGATTGGATTAAAAGAAGTGCCAGAGGCAGGTCTTGAAATTGTAGCTGTTGAAAATGAGCGTCAAGCCAAAGATATCGTGAGTTATCGTAAGGAAAAAGCGCGCGAACAAGGTATCAGTAGTGATAAACGCGCAACCCTTGATGAGTTGTTTGCTGATATTGAAAGTGGTATTGCAGAAGTACCTGTACTGATTAAAGGTGACGTGACAGGTTCTGTGGAAGCCATGGCTGAGTCCTTGGTGAAAGCGGGTACGGATGAAGTGAAGGTGAAAGTGATTCACAAAGCCATCGGTGGCATCACTGAATCGGATATCATGCTGGCATCAGCATCCAATGCGATTGTGATTGGTTTTAATGTTCGCCCTGAAACCAAAGCTAAAAAACTTGCGGCAGATGAAGGTGTGGATGTTAGGTTCTATAAAGTCATTTATGATGCGATTGATGAAGTGAAACTTGCGATGGCAGGTAAACTATCACCGGATGAAGTTGAAAAAGTGACAGGTTCTGCAGAAGTGCGCGAGGTCTTTATGGCACCGAAAATTGGTGCGATTGCAGGCTCGTATATCACTGATGGTTTCGTAACGCGCGGCTCTAAAGTGCGTGTGCTTCGTGAAGGTGTGTTGATTTATGATGGCACGCTTGCTTCACTGCGTCGCTTCAAAGATGATGTGAAAGAAGTGAAAACAGGTTATGAGTGTGGTATCGGCGTTGAGAATTTCAATGATGTAAAAGAAGGGGATACCTTTGAGTTTTACGTGATTGAGGAAGTCGCGGCAACGCTGTAACCACTATGAAATCTGCCAAGTCGCCTGCGCTGAGCCGCTTCCAAACGGATTTCCACCGCTTGTTGACCACGCTGCTGTTGCGCGAAGTTGAAGACCCGATGTTGCTGGGCATCAGCTTAACACGGCTGGACTTAACCGATGCGCGCGGTCATGCGATTGCTTATGTGCATAGCATGATGCCTGTGGACGAAAAAGAATGTGTGAAACGTTTGAATCGATTGAGCCCGCACTTGTCGCATTTGCTGCGCAAAGCCATGCCCAAAAAACGCTTGCCTGAATTAATATTTCGTTGGGATGATGCGCTGGATAAAGCACACAGCGTGATGGATGCCATGCAAGGTATCAAAGACGCATGATTTTATTTCCCAAACAACAATGGCAACCTATCGTTGATCAACTTCAGCGTGCAAAACACGTGATGTTAACCACGCATTGTAATTCAGATGCTGATGGCATTGGCTCCGAACTTGCCTTGTTTCATACCTTGCAAGATATGGGTATTAAGGTGTCCATGTTGAACCGTGATGTTGTCCCTCGCATTTGCCAATATTTACCAAGTTCCAATCGCATCCAAGTGGGTGATAAACCCGATGTTTCAACGGTAGATACGATTGTAGCGCTTGATGCTGGTGCAAAATCACGTTTGGGTTTTCCCGATTCATTGTTTGAGGGTAAAATGCTTATCAACATTGACCACCATGCTAGCAACCCATTGTATGGTGATTTAAATGTGGTGAATGCTGATTATTGTGCTACGGGTGCAATGATGTTTGATTTGATTCAACATTTAGGTCAAAATTTATCCGAAAACAGTGCAACTTCGATTTATGCAGCGATTCTTACAGATACAGCAAGCTTTCAACTCGATAGGGTGAATGCAGATGTTCATCGCATGACTGCGGAACTGATTGAAGCAGGCGCAAAACCTGAAGAAGCTGCCAATGCCATTTATAATAGCCAACCTTTAGCCAGACTTTCTCTACTTACTTTGGCTTTGCAAACCTTATCCATTCAACATGATGGTCGCTCGGCATGGATGCATGTGACGCAAGAAATGCAGAATACTACGGGTGCAAATCAGGAAGATAGCGAAGGTTTTATTGATGTTGGTCGCAGTGTGGATGGTGTTGAAGTTGTGGTATTTATTCGACCTGAAAAGGGTGAGCGTTGGAAGGTGAGCTTTCGCGGTAAATCAGGTAAAGATGTTGGTGAAGTGGCTGCGAAACTGGGCGGTGGCGGTCATAAATATGCAGCAGGTTGTGCAGTCTCTGGAAGCTTAGAAGAGGTCTATATCAAAGTTGCTGAAGTTGTCGGTGATGTCTTTCAAACATGAATAAAAACATGCACCCATGCGGTGTTCTTTTTTTTGATAAACCCAAAGGCTGGACCTCGCGCCAAGCTGTAAACCATGTTATTCGTTTGTTTGCAAAACCAGAACAAAAAAACCGAAAACAGCGCCCCAAAGCAGGGCATACAGGTACCTTAGACCCGCTTGCCACAGGCATGTTGCCTATCCTTTTGGGAGACGCGACACGTTTTTCAGAACTGGGTTTAAATGCAGAAAAGTGTTATGAAGTTATCTTCGATTTATCCTTTCAAACCAACACCTTAGATTTGGAAGGTGAACAAACAGCACGTTTTGAAAATGTGGATGTTTTGCCTGAGCAGCTGCTGAGCGTTTTAAAAGACTTTGAAGGTGAAAAATTACAAACGCCGCCATCATTTTCTGCCATTCGTGTGGATGGGCAACGCGCACACACCTTGGCACGACAAGGGCAAGATGTACAGCTTCAAGCGCGTCAAATTGAAATAAAATCTATTGAACTGGTATCCTTTGTTGATAATAAGGTGCATTTATCTGTGGCATGCAGCAAAGGAACCTACATCCGTTCACTGGCGCGAGATATTGGCGAAAAGCTGGGTTATGGCGGTTGTGTCACCATGTTGCGCCGCACCAGTACAGGTGGCTGGCCGCAACAGATGATGGTTAATCTTGAAGAACTGGAAGAAAAGAAAGAAGCGTGTATTCTCCCGTTACAAATTTGGTTACGTGATTTACCTGCAATTATGTTGAAAGAGCTTGATGCCAAACGGTTTGTGCAAGGGCAGCGCTTACCCATGGTTTCTGAGCTGCCAGACCAGGCGTTAAGCTGTGTGTCTTTTGGCTCAGACGTTTTGGGTACGGCAGTGTATGATGCAGGTAAACAGGTTTTGCAACCAGCACGTGTTTTGCCCAGTGCGCAGAAGGAGTTAAAATGAATGTAAAAAGTTTAGTCATCGGTTTTATAGCAGGTATTGTTTTGGCGACACTGGGTATGACTCAAATCAGTGCGACAGGTAATCCTTTTTTAGTTTCAGAAAAAAACATGCAAAGTAAGGAGCATCAAATGAGTGATAGTAATATAATCAAAGCAGAGCTGGAAACAGGAATAATCATGATGGAGTTGTATCCTGATGTTGCCCCTGAAACAGTGAAAGCATTTAAGAAATTAGTAACGCAGGGTTTTTATGATGGGCTCACTTTTCACCGTGTTATTCCTGGATTTATGGCGCAAGGTGGCGACCCCGATGGTACAGGCATGGGTGGCCCAGGTTATAACTTAAAAGCTGAGTTCAATGATAAAAAACACGTGCGTGGTACATTGGCGATGGCACGTTCTGCCGACCCTGATTCAGCAGGCAGTCAGTTTTATATTTGCTACGGCCCACAGCCTCACTTGGATGGTCAATATACCATTTTTGGGCAAGTGACCGAGGGTATGGGATTTGTTGATGCACTGCATAATGGCAGTAAAATTATTAAAATGACATTGGTTGAAGCAGGAGAATAACACGTGACAGAACAAGATATGCTTCAAATGTATGAAGATGCGGGCGCATTGTTAAATGGGCATTTTGTGCTTTCTAGCGGCAGGCATTCTGCACGTTATTTACAATCTGCATTGGTGCTCATGCACCCAAGTAATGCAACAGCTTTGGCGACTGAGTTGGTGAAAACCATTGATGCTGATGACTATGATATGGTGGTGTCCCCTGCGATTGGCGGGTTGGTCATTGGACAAGAGGTTGCTCGCCAACTGAATAAACCGTTTATCTTTACCGAGCGTAAAGAAGGTGAAATGCAAATGCGCCGTGGTTTCTCGATTGCCAAAGGTGCAAAGCTATTGGTGGTTGAAGATGTGATTACCACGGGTGGTTCAGTGCGGGAATGTATTGCAGTGGTGCGTGAGTTTGGTGGCGAGCCTACAACTGTTTTGGCAGTGGTGGATAGAGCGCCAGACCAAGAAGGTCGGTTTGATATTCCACATCACACTGTGATTCATTTGGATGTAGAAACCTTTGATACGGACACTTGCCCCATGTGCAAGGAAGGTACGCCAGCCATTAAGCCGGGTAGCCGAGGTAACGCCTAGTGACAAAGGTAAATCCCAGCCCTGTGATTCGTTGTTTCCCTTTCGGCGGGGTGGGTGAATTTGGCAAAAATATGATGGTGTATGCCATTGATGATGAAGCCATTATTGTTGATATTGGTTTGGGTTTTCCTGATGCAGGTCAGCATGGCATCAATATCACCATCCCTGATATTTCAGCATTGGATGAGTTGGGTTTAAAAATTCATGGTATTGTTTTAACACATGGGCATGAAGACCATATTGGTGGCCTTCCCTTTATTCTACCTAAGCTCAAACTTCCTGTTTGGGGAACACCCATCACGTTGGCTTTGGTGAAGCATAAAATGGCTGAAACCAGCTATAAACCTGAGCTGCATGATTTGCCCGAAGATGGCACACTCACCCAAGTTGGCTCGTTTCAGGTGGAAGCGATTCCTGTGACCCATTCAATTATGGATGCAGTTTCGATTGCCATTCATACACCTTTGGGTGCGATTATTCATACCGGCGATTTTAAGTTTGACCCATCACCCATTGATGGGCGCTCAACTGCCTTGCACCGCTTTGCCAAACTTGGTGATGATGGTGTGCTGCTTTTATGCTCGGATTCTACCAACTCACCCCGTAGCGGCTCTAGCCCCAGCGAGTCCAGCGTAGGTGCGCCGCTTAAACAAGCAATTTCGCAATGTTCAGGTAAGGTCATTGTGTCCACATTTTCATCGAATATGTTTCGTATTCAGCAGATTGTGGATGCTGCATTATCGTGTGGTCGTAAAGTTGCGTTTGCGGGTAGAAGTTTGGAGAAAAATGTTGAAATTACCAAGCTTATGGGTCGCCTAAATTTACCCGACAACAAAATGGTGAACATCAAAAAAACGGAAGGTATCCCTGATAACGAGCTCTTGATTGTTGCCACAGGTTCCCAAGGCGAATGGCGCGCAGCACTATCGCGTATTGCCCAAGACCACTTCCCAAAACTGCATTTGGGTGTGGGTGACTTGGTGATTTTTTCATCATCATCCATTCCGGGCAATGAGCGACTTATCGCTGGGTTATTCAACCATATTTATCGCCGTGGTGCGCGTGTATTGCACGCTGGGCAAGCGCATTTGCATGTCTCAGGTCATGCTCAAGCCCATGAGCTTAAAACCATGATTCAACTTACGCGCCCCAAATATATGTATCCTGTGCATGGTGAATATCGCAATTTGGTGGAACATCAGCATCTCGCCGTGAATACCAATGTGCCGTTTGAGAACACGATTATTTCAGAAAATGGGCATAGTGTTGAAGTGACCGAAGATGGCATTCAACACGGACCAGACTTTCATACAGGTGCAGTGTTTGTGGATGATTCAGGGCGCGATGAGCTGGACTATGCGGTACTTAAAGATAGGCGGTCTTTGGCGGATGAAGGTATTATCACAGCTGTTGTTTTGATTGATCAACACAGTGGTCAGGTGCTAGGCGAACCAGAGCTTTTGACACGTGGTGTGTTGAATGATGAAGTATCCGAAGAAACATTTGAGCAGGCTGCGGCAAGTTTACGCACTCACCTTGAAGGTTTGAGTCAAGAAATTATGGCAGATATGGACGCAGCCAAAGAAGAAGTACGATTGTTTGTGCGCCGCTGGTGTAAAAAAAGGTTGGGTCGCAGACCTATGGTGTTAACCACAATCTTGGAGGTTTAAAGCTTGAGTTTGAATGTGTTAAACCCCAAAACCATATGGCGTGAATCGTTAGCATTTTTATTGCTTGCGGTGGTTGCCTTATTGGCTTTGTCATTGTTCAGCTATTCCGCAGACGACCCCTCATTTAACAACACAACGGATATAATGCCTGAAAATATGATGGGTATTGTGGGCGCATACACTGCGGATGTTTTGATGCAGTTGTTTGGTTATGGTTCATATTTATTGGTTGCATTGGGCGTGTTGATTGCTTATCGCATTGTATTTGAAAAACGCCCGTTTTTTGGCGATTGGACAGCTTTATTTTGGTTGCCGTTTATGTTGGCTGTTTCTGCATTGTTTGCATCTCTTTGGGGCGAAACACCATTGCCAGCAGGTGCTGGTGGTGCATTGGGTTATTTGCTTGCGCAAAGCCTGACCAGCACACTTTATGAAGTTGGTCGAAATTTGGTGTTGATAACCATGTTACTCAGCAGTTTTATTGTGGCATCGCATGTATCGCTGTTGATGGTGATGCAGCGTTCTGTGCAGGGCGTGGTATGGTTGATTAAACAGTTTGCACAATGGATACAGAGCCTCAAAGGTAAGGTTGCAGAACAAGTTAAAGAGAAACAAGAACGTGTAGAAGCCAAAGAAGCCAGGGTTGAAGAAAAGAAAAAACGCCCTGTGCATATTCAAAAGTCTGAACCCAAAATCATTCAACCTGAAAAAGTAGAAATTGCAGAGCGGATTAAAATAGAAGAACATCAACCGTCATTGGACTTGGGCAAACCCGCAGGTGAATTTGAACTTCCACCACTTAAATTCTTTAAAGAGCATAAGGGTGAACTTAAAACATATGGTGAAGATGTATTGCAAGCCATGTCACGTATGCTGGAGAAAAAAATGTTGGACTACCGTGTTGAAGGTCAGGTGGTTGCGGTAAAACCTGGTCCTGTGGTGATTCAATTTGAATTTGAACTGGCTGCGGGAACTAAGGTGTCCAAAGTGGTAGCACTTCAAGATGATTTGGCACGTTCTATGGCGGCAAGCAGCATTCGTGTAGCGGGTAATATTCCGGGTAAAAATGCGATTGGTGTTGAACTACCCAATGAAGAACGTGAAATGGTGTTTATGCGCCAAGTGCTTGCCAGCAAAGATTTTGCAGATAAAAAACATATTCTTCCCATGGCATTGGGTGTGGACATTGCAGGGCAGCCTGTGGTGGCGGATTTGGCAAAAATGCCACATTTGTTGGTGGCAGGAACGACGGGTTCGGGTAAATCAGTGTCGGTAAATACCATGATTTGTTCATTGTTGATGAAATATTCGCCTGAAGATTTGCGCCTAATTATGGTTGACCCGAAAATGCTCGAATTATCCATGTATGATGATATTCCGCATTTGCTTGTGCCTGTGGTGACCAATCCCAATAAAGCTGCCAAAGCATTGGCATGGGCTGTGTATGAAATGGAGCGCCGTTACCGTCTGATGTCGGAAACGCGGGTGCGTAACATTGCAGGGTTTAACAAAATCGCAGCCAAGAATAAAAAAGATGGTATCGAAGGTGAAACAGCGGAACACATGCCGTTTATCGTTATTCTTATTGATGAATTGGCAGATTTGATGATGGTTGCAGGTAAAGAAGTGGAGCAGTCAATTTGTCGTTTGGCGCAAAAAGCTCGTGCGGCAGGTTTGCATTTG
>CAMZLX010000042.1 GCA_947311795.1 uncultured Zetaproteobacteria bacterium | reverse complement strand
TGGTGCTACCACGATTGGCGGGCTTGTGGTCGAAGAATTTGGTGATGTCCCTGAGGGTAAAACATGCTTGGATATTGGTCATGTTAGTGTTGAAGTGCTTAAGGTTGAAAATGATAGGATACTTAGGGTAAAGTTAACCAAAAAAGCAGATGACTTGTCAGGTATCTTTGAAAGTCATGAATAAATTGGAGATATATCAGATTGATGCCTTTGCATCGGATATATTTCAAGGTAACCCAGCGGCAGTTTGTCCATTAGAAACTTGGCTTGATGATGATGTGATGCAAAAGATTGCAGCAGAAAACAACCTTTCCGAAACTGCCTTTTTTGTGCCTCAGGCTGATGGTTTTGACATTCGATGGTTTACGCCAACCGTTGAAGTGGATTTATGTGGCCATGCCACATTGGCTTCAGCTTATGTGTTGTTTGAGGAGCTTGGTTTTAAGGGCGATAAACTTGTATTCCAATCCAAATCGGGTGCGTTAAGTGTTCAAAAAGAAGACAACAAATACCTGTTAAACTTTCCCAAACAAAACCCTGTACCTTGTGATACACCTAAACCTATAACGCAAATATTCGGTGATGTTGTGCAAGAATGCCTTCAAGCTGAAGATTATATTGTGGTGTTAAAAAACGAAGCGGATGTATTGAATGCAAACCCTGATATGACGCTGCTCAAACAACTTGATTTGCGCGGCGTGGTGATTACAGCCCAATCGAACGTATATGACTTTGTATCCCGCTTTTTTGCACCCAACTATGGTATTGATGAAGACCCTGTCACAGGTTCATCATTCACCCAGCTTGCGCCGTATTGGGCAGAAGTTTTGGGCAGGGATAAGCTTCATGCTAAGCAGGTCTCACAAAGGGGTGGGGAAGTGTGGTGCGAAGTGTTGGCAAGCCGTGTTCATATAGCGGGTCACGCCATATTATATCTCAAAGGTGAAATTTATACTTAAAACTAAGCGTAAGTTTTGTCACCTCGAGCGATTAGGTGAATTGTGAAACAAGAGAGTATCCTTGGGGGGGAAGTCGAGAGGTCTTGAGATTTCTCCATTCCGCTTATGCTTCAGTCAAAATGACAGCTTTTAACGTAAACAACACCGTTTAAATTTAATGCCTGAACCACAAGGGCAGCTGTCGTTGCGTGAAATATCAGACGTGCTGCTTTCACCATCCACATATAACCAAAGCCCGTTTTCTTTTACAAAATCACTGACTTCAACAAGGATTTTACCTTTATTGCCACCAACAAAGCTGGCAATAAAATGAACTTTACCTTTATCATCTGTATGGCTTCCCGCTTGGCAGTCCACAATCTTTAAATCAATCCACTTTAAACCCAAACCACCCAAGATTTCCAAGTCTGGGCGGGTGCTTTCATGCCATGTTTTCCAAATATATTCAGGCAGGTTCAACACAAAGGCTGAATAGCGGCTACGCATCAAGCTTTCAGCAGTCGGAGCATCCACTGTGCCATCATGGTATGGCTTGCAGCAGTTTTCTAATGTTTTTCCCGATTTGCACGGGCATGTGACAGTGTTTTCAGTGCTCAATGTGGCTTCCCCTCATCATAAAATGAGCATGAAACATGGCTTGAAGCGAAGGGTTGTCAATATGGAATAGTTTTCGTATGAAATAAATGTGTGATCAAGCGAATACTGGGATAAGGGGTTGAGCAATAATTTTTGCTTTGATTTCAGTTGACGAGTTTCTTGGATTATATCGAATCTGAATAATTTCTTTACCCTGAGATTTCAGATACTTTTCCACACCTTCATTGTGCGGTTTTTTGCCCCAATCTTCACCAATAACAAAGATGTCAGCCTTAACTTTTTTGCACACAGCAATATAATCCAACTCATGGTAGGGAAGAGCAATATCTACACAGCTTAGAGCCAGTAGCATTTCTATGCGTTGTTCAAGAGGAATAATGGGAACATTTGGTTTGTATAGTTTAACAACTTCATCAGAAGCTACGCCAACAGCAACAGTATTGCCCAAGCTAGCACAGTGTTCGAGTAGGGCGAGATGACCAACATGTAATAAATCAAACGTTCCAACGGTATAAACAACCATTCTTTTATAATCCTATGATAGTAATAACTTCACAGCTAGGGTAACACACTTCATATAAAGAAGAACCTATATATTACCAAGGACAAGAATGACACCTCAACCCCAGCAACCTACCATACTCTCTTATGCAAAGGATATTCCCAACCTATGCTCTCTTGCAGGTTTGGCTTGCACCATACTCGCCATTTATTTTTGTATTCAAGGTGTGTATGCCGCTGCCATGATTGGTATGATTTGGGCGGTTGCTTTTGATTGGGCAGATGGGCTTGTTGCGCGAAGAATGAAAGGTCGTACAGGTGATGATAGTAAGTTTGGTGGTCAACTTGATGTCTTGATTGATATTGTCAGTTATGGAGTGACCCCTGCGATACTTCTTTTAAGTTATGGCGAATTTTCTCCTTTATTTTTAATCGGTTCATTCCTCATGGTAGCAACCAGTGCATTACGCTTGAGTTATTTTAGTACGTTTGGGCTTGCTGGTGGCACAAAATACACAGGTTTAGCCCTTGATAATAACAGTATATTGCTTGTTTTTATTGTTTTGTTTTCGAGTTTGTTTGATAAGGATACGTTTGCGATTATTCTTTATATCTGCTGCATGATTATTATCGCTTTGAATGTATCACAAATTAAAACACCAAAACTTTCTGGAAACCCAAGGAATGTTGTGATTCTAGCCATTTATACGCTTGGTATATCTGCTGTATATGGTTGGCAGCTTTTTTAAGGCTTTTTATGTGGGAAAACAAGACCTAGTAAGAAGGCTTTGAGGTGGTTAGGCTGCGCTGCAATGTCATATTCAGATTATAAACAAGAACACACCCGAAACTTCTCCATTATTGCCCATATTGACCACGGTAAGTCCACACTTGCCGATAGGTTGATTGAAGAAACGGGCGCGTTATCCCACCGCGAAATGAAGAAACAAGTCTTAGATTCTATGGAGTTGGAGCAAGAGCGCGGGATTACCATTAAAGCGCAAACAGCCACCCTTGAATACAAAGCGAATGATGGTGAGCAATACAAACTTAACTTGATTGATACACCCGGTCATGTGGATTTTACCTATGAAGTATCCCGTTCATTGCAGGCTTGTGAAGGTGCGCTATTGATTGTAGATGCGACCCAAGGTGTGGAAGCGCAAACCCTAGCCAATGTGTATCTTGCTATGGAAAATGACCTCGAAATTATTCCAGTTATCAATAAAATCGACTTGCCATCTGCGGATGTGGAAGAAGCCAAACGTCAAATTGAAGATGTGATTGGCATTGATGCATCGGAAGCCATTGCAGTATCCGCCAAAACAGGTGAAGGCATTATGGATGTGTTAGAAGCGGTGGTGACGCGTATCCCTGCGCCTGAAAATAATGATGATAAACCTGTGCGTGCATTGATTGTGGACTCATGGTTTGATTCCTATGTGGGTGCTGTGGCACTGATTCGTGTGTTTGATGGCATGATGAAAAAAGGCGACCAAATCAAGCTGATGTCCAACGACAAAAAGTATGGCATCAATGATTTGGGCGTGTTTACACCCGCGCCTGTTTCAACGGGTATACTCACATCGGGTGATGTGGGTTTTATGATTTGTGGCATCAAAACCTTAGCCGACTTAAGGGTGGGCGATACCGTTACTTTAGAGAAGAATCCAGCAGAAGAACAATTGCCCGGCTTTAGAGAGCCTAAAGCCATGGTATTTTCAGGCTTGTACCCTGTGGATTCCAATGATTATGCAGAATTGCGCGATTCGCTTGAAAAACTAAATATGAATGACCCATCATTTACTTATGAAATGGAAAGCTCATCAGCGCTTGGTTTAGGTTTTCGCTGTGGTTTCTTGGGTTTGTTGCACATGGAAATTATCCAAGAAAGATTAGAGCGCGAATACGACCTTGATTTGATTACCACCGCACCATCGGTGGTGTATAAAGTGACCATGACTGATGGTGTAACCAAAGAAATATCTAACCCCAGCGGATTTCCTGATGTATCTGAAATCAAAGAAGTGCAAGAACCAACCGTGCTTGCCAATATCTTTATGCCTGAAGAGTTTGTGGGTGTGATGATGAAGCTGTGCCAAGAACGGCGCGGGCTTCAACAAGATATGAAGTTTATTGGTCAGGGTAGGGTGATGTTGACCTATAATTTACCTTTAGCTGAAATGGTGATTGATTTTTATGATAAATTGAAGTCTATTTCACGTGGTTATGCATCCATGGACTATGAATTGGCTGATTTTAGAACAGAATCTGTGGTGAAGTTGGATGTATTGGTGCATGCAGAGCCTGTGGATGCCTTATCCTTGATTGTGCATAGGTCTGTGGCTGAAATTCGGGGTAGAGCCTTGGTGAAAAAGTTGCGTGAATTGATTCCACGCCATCAATTTGATGTGCCTGTACAAGCAGCGATTGGTGGTAAGATTTTAGCCCGTGAAACGGTTAAAGGTGTGCGTAAAAATGTAACGGCGAAATGTTATGGTGGTGATATATCACGTAAGCGTAAGTTGTTAGAAAAGCAGAAGAAAGGCAAGAAACGTATGAAAGCAATTGGTAGCGTGGAAGTACCACAAGAAGCATTCTTGGCAGTCTTGAGACTTGGAGATGATGCATGAGTGAAACCATGAAAGATTTGGCAGACACAACAGCAGCTAAAAAACCAGCGTGGCGCGAATGGATTGAAAGTATGCTGGTGATTGGTTTGTTTGCGATATTGATTCGTAGCTTTGTTATTGCACCGTTTGTGATTCCATCTTCTAGCATGGTACCAACTTTGTTGGTGGGGGACTATTTGTTTGTCAGCCGTTACGATTATGGTTTTAGAATTCCTTTAACAGATATTCAATTGTTCGCATCTGAGGCAAAACGTGGTGATATTGCTGTGTTTGATTATCCTGAAGATAGAAGTAAAGATTATATCAAACGTATTGTAGGTATTCCGGGCGACAAAATTGTTTATAAAGATAATGTGTTGTATGTAAACGGTGAACAAATGCCGCTTAAAGCTGTGGGACCATACACCTACTTCATGGGTGATAAGTCATCAGATGTTTCGCAAGAATACAAAGAACAGCTGTTTGATGTTGAACATTCGGTCTTGCGTAAGTCGTATTCTATTCGTGATGGTGAGTGGACTGTGCCTGAAGGGCATTATTTTATGATGGGTGATAATCGCAATAACTCTAGGGATTCAAGGTTTTGGGGTTTTGTGCCACAGGAATATCTGGTGGGTAAGGCTGTAGTGGTTTGGTGGTCTTGGAATAGTGCCACATCACATATTCGCTGGGGTAGACTTGGTAGCTTGTTGCATTAAGATATGCAGTTGTAAAGGGGATATATATGTTTAAATGGTTGTTTTTACTTGGTTTAATTGGTGGTGGTGTGTTTGTTGGTGGGCAAGTCATCCCCGTTTATTATAACAATTTGAAGATTCAAAATATTTTTGAAGGTGTTACACAAAATTTAGAAAACAAGTCATTAGATGAACTAGGAAGAAGAGTAGATGAGCTTTTTTCAATCCAAACGATTGATGAAAAGATTTTGCCTCCTGAGTTTCACGAAAACTTAAGTATTATTAATGAAAATGGTAAAATAAAAATTGGCTCAGAGTATCATGTAACCTTGTGGTTATTGGGTAAACCAACCAGTGTCAACCCTGACGAAGAATATGCTGAGGTGGACGTGAAAGGTATGGACAAACTTCGTCTGCGCACGCGTTTGGACTTTGATTTTGCACCGTATGCAGAGACGCCTTGAACCTAGGAACATTCGAACACACCATAGGCTATACTTTTAAGCAGCCTGGTTTACTGAAAAGGGCGCTTACGCACGCTTCCAAGTCATCTGAACATTTAGAACGCCAAGAGTTTTTGGGTGATGCGGTCTTGGGTTTGGTCATTGCAGAATATTTGTTTCAACAGTTTCCAGACTCAGATGAAGGTGATTTATCCAAGATGCGCGCCAATATGGTGTGTAAACAGGCATTGTTGAAGGTATCCCAATCGTGGGAGCTTGATGCTCTGCTTGAAGTCGGTGACGGAGAGCGGAAAAAACATGGTGGGCTCAAGTCCATATCCATTGCTGCCAATGCCGTAGAAGCTGTGATTGGTGCAGTGTTTGAGGATAAGGGCTTTCAACAAGCTAAAGACATTGTGTTAAAGGCATGGAAACCACTGTTAAAAGATGTTCAGCCCATCAATTTGCGTGATGCGAAAAGTGCGCTGCAAGAATTAACGCAAAGTAAAGCTTTGGGGCTGCCTCGTTATGTCATTGAAGACTTTGGAACTCTACATTCGCCACGGTTTCAAGCGGTATGTTTGTTAGGTGAAGAAAGACTAGGGTCGGGTTTGGGTGAGCGTAAAAAAGAAGCAGAAATCAATGCGGCTCAAGATGCTTTAAACAGCAAAAAAATAAAAAACCTTATGGGTTGATTGGAAAACGTTTTAACACTTTGTTTTCTTCACCCAATGTCCCTGCTGCAAACAACACATGATTACCTTCCAATACTTCCAAAGCTCTCGCATTACCTGCGGTGAGTACCAATTTGGACGCTGTATCAATGATACTGAAACTTTGTCCTTTTTTAAGTAAAACTTCACGCAAAAGTTGAGGCTCGCCAAACTCATCAATTTCAGACACTTGAAGCCACACATCGTTGGTCGCTGCAAAAAAGGAGTAGGTTTTTTTAACAGGAATGGGTGCATCGGGTTTGCTTTCTTCAGCAAGTAAAGCAGATGGTTCCACATGATTTTCTGCATAGCTGTCGCTAGCAACCACAATGTTTTCTGGCTCAGTTGATTCCGTTAAAGTTACTGTATCAGTTTGAGTTTGCGTTGTATTTGTAGCTCTATTGCTTTGTTCTTTGTCATCTGTGCTTGAAATATTGACGATGAAAAGAAGTGCAATAAAAAGAGCAATGGCAATATAAACCCACTTTTTATTGGGCGAAATAGGGACATCGGGATATGTTTCAGGGGCTTTTAGCTCAAATGATTTGCTTTTGATACGATCTATTTCAGCGCTGACATCCAAATCAAGAAGTGCTGAGTACTGTTTCAAAAAGCCAATCGCATAAACTTCACCGGGTAAGTTTTCCCAAGTGCCATCTTCCAATGCATTCAAAAATGTTTTGCTGAATTTGAGCTCTTTGATGACATATTCAATGCTGATGTTCTTTTCTTCGCGTGTTTGTTTTAATTTATTGCCAATTTCGCACTGCAAGGCTTCTTTGGCAAAAGTGTTGTCATCCACTTCGTTATTTTTTTCATCATTTTGCATTATCAAGAACCTTGAGAAAGCAGTGCCAACTCATCTTTTGCCCATGCCTGCTGAAGTTTGTCAGGTGTAGCATCGATGAATGCTTGGATATACTTTTGTAGAACCATGTCTTGCTCCGCACCCTTGAGAAGGGCGATCAAACCTTGCAAAGCTTCTTGATTGGCAGGTTCACGCCTTAGAATGGTTTCATACAAGGCTTGTGCGTAATTGGGACGATTAAATGTGATGTAAGCTGCTGCTTCTTTGATTTGAGGTTGTGTCCAATTGGGAGAAAGGATGCGTGCTTGCCGATATGATTCCACAGCCTTTTCTAAATCTTTCAGCCCAACATAGGCATCACCCATGTTCATAAATATCAAGGATTGATTGCGATACCTTGGGTCTTCAAGCGCAATGGTTAAATTATCTAATGCTTTTTGGTATTTGCCTAAATCAACCAGTAAACTACCATAATTGTTGTATGTTGCAGGACCTGCATCATTACGAATGGCTTTTTTGTAAAACTTTTCAGCTTCTTTGTCGTCACCGCGCAAACGCCATGCATAGGCAATGGCATCTAAGGTGTCGGGTTGGTCAGGGCGGATTTTATCTGAAATATAAAGCTCTTCAAAAGCCTTAGGTACCAAACCTTTATGAATGGCATCCAAACCAAGTTGATAATGTAATTTAGCGCGTTTATCGGCATTATCATCCAACCGCTTTTCTGAAGCCGTTTGGCAGGAAGCTAAGGATAATATAAAGGTTAGAACTATTAATTTTAAAGCTATTGTTTTCATAAGAATCGTTTCACCAGCGCATAAATAGGGCGCAAACTTTCATCACTTTGTACTTTGAGGTCTGCAAAAATACTATGTTCCAACGTATGTTGACAAGCACATGTTGTATTTTGGCTATGATAGTGTTCAAAATATGTGAGCAACATTGCTTTCGCTTTGCTCACATTGTGCTGCATCACTTCAATCACAGAAGCGACAGACACATTGTCTTCAGTTTCATGCCAGCAATCATAATCAGTACACATCGCGACAGTAGTATAGCAAATCTCAGCTTCTTTGGCTAATTTGGCTTCTGGCATATTGGTCATACCAATCACATCCATACCCCAGCTACGATACAATTCAGATTCTGCTCGCGTTGAAAACTGAGGGCCTTGCATCACCATATATGTGCCGCGTTCATGTGTTGTGATACCTTCTTTTGCACAGGCTTGGTGTAATTTTTGAGCCAAAGAAGCGCATATAGGGTCCGCCATGGATACATGCGCTACCACTGGTCCATCAAAAAAGGTTGAAGCACGCTCTCGGGTGCGGTCAACAAATTGGTCAACAAGCACGAAGTCACCAGGTGTGATGTCTTCACGCAAAGAGCCAACAGCTGAAATCGAAATGATTTGAGATACACCTGCCAGCTTCATGGCATATATGTTTGCACGGTAATTGATTTTATGCGGTGGAATGCTGTGTGTTTTGCCATGGCGGGGAAGGAACACGACTTCATGCCCGTGAATTGTAGCAAGGGTTAACTTGTCCGAGGGTTTGCCAAAAGGTGTGTCGATATCAAGCTCATCAATGATTTCAATGCCATCGATTGCATACAAACCACTGCCACCAATAATTCCAATTCTTTGCATCAATTCCCCAACTTTGCTGTCTTGAGTTGCCCGCAAGCTGCCATAATATCATCGCCGCGAGACCGCCTTACCGTTGCACGAATACCCTTAGAAATCAAGGACTTTGCAAATTTGTCTGTGACATTTGTTGCACTTCCTTGAAATTCACTGCCGGGATAGGTGTTAAATCGAATCAGGTTAACCCGCTCACGTTCGGGGTTTACAAACTTTATCAACGCTTGCAATGATTCTTCGGTGTCATTCACATCTTTAAGCATCACATATTCCAAGGTGATATGGCGACTTTTGGCAAGAGGATAGGTGTTTAAACATTTGCGAAGGCTGGTTAAATCATACTTCTGGTTAATCGGCACAAGCACATTGCGCTGCTCATTGATGGCAGAATGCAATGAAATGGCGAGGTTGACAGGTGAATCTAATCCCAAACGTTCAATTTGTGGCACTAAACCTGATGTTGATAGCGTGATGCGTCTGCGTGATAGATTCAAATAAGCTTCATCCATCAATAATTCCAATGATTTGAACACTTCCACTTCATTGGCTAGCGGCTCACCCATGCCCATATACACAATATGTGAGACTTGATTATGCAAGTCATCCATCATGGGGTCAGCAAGTAAATCGGCTTTCACGGCAAGCACTTGCGCCACGATTTCGGCAGCGGTTAAGT
The DNA here is from genome assembly GCA_947311795.1 of uncultured Zetaproteobacteria bacterium. Classification (GTDB taxonomy): domain Bacteria; phylum Pseudomonadota; class Zetaproteobacteria; order Mariprofundales; family Mariprofundaceae; genus Ghiorsea. The sequence goes on along the minus strand of CAMZLX010000042.1, from coordinate 3,688 downwards.
TACCTTCAAACTTTTGTGTGCCCGTATGACAAAATGGGCAATCCAACACACATCCTGCTTGCGATGAAATGCAGACCGTACCCCTATTTTCTTCAGGAATAAGCACGCTTTCTATATGTTTAAGGCTTTGGTTCTCACGTTGTAAAGCAAATAGATACTTGCGCGTGCCATCGGTGGATTTTTGTCTACTTACAAGCTTTAAAGGCTGAACTTGAATATGTTCTTCTAATGTTTCTTTAACTTGATTGGGGATATTTTTCATTGCATTCAAGTCTAAAATGCCTTTGTTTCGCCAGTCCAGTAGTTGCTTGGCACGAAAGGCAGGAAGCCCCCATGTTTGCATCAGGTTTTGTAGTTCTGCTAAGGATAAGCTGGCAAGTGAAGGGGTATTCATGGCAAGGATATTAGCGGCATGAAAAAAATTGGGTAGGGTGGGCGCATGACATTAGCCACGACAACACCCGTACCGATTGCAGCAGAAGACTTTAATACCATGTTAAACTTCGCTAAAACGATTGATAAACTTCAATATGAACCTGCTTATTTGAAGGCATTGGACCTTGATTTACCCGAAACCATAGATGTGCAACCCGAGCAGCCCTCAATATTGATGGGTTATGATTTTCACTTAACACCTGATGGACCCAAGTTGATTGAAATCAACAATAATGCAGGCGGTTTGTGGGAAAAAGATGATGGCTGGATTCCCCAGTCTCAACATCATGAATTACAAGGCAGACTTGAGCAGCGCCTGTTGAATATGTTTGATAAAACATGGCAAACCATCGCCATTATGGATGAAGACATTCAATCGCAATATATGCTTCCTGAAATGCAAACTTATGCCAAGCTTCTTGAAAGCGATGGGCGTAAGGTGTTTTTGCTTAGCCCTCAAGATTTATCGCTTAAAGATGATGGTTTATACATTGGCTCAGATAAAGTGGATATGATTTATAATCGCCATACGGACTTTTATTTGGAATCAGATGTGATGCAAGATATTCGTCAAGCTTTTGTGGGCAAACAAGTTGCGCTTAATCCTTATCCGCGAAGTTATGCCCTTGTTGGTGATAAAAACCGCATGGTGGACTGGTGGCGCAAGGATTTTTTATGCTTTTTGGATGCTGATACCGTAAACTTGATTCACTCTGTTGTACCAGAAACGCATGTGTTGGCTGAAGTTGATTCGGAACAAGCGTGGGTGAACCGTAAAACGTGGGTGTTCAAGCCTGCTGCAAGGCATGGCGGTAAAGGGGTGTTGTTGGGTAAGGGGATGAGCCGCAAACGTTTTGAGGCTTTGGATATATTTTCCACTGTGATGCAAAAGCTTGTTCCTGCCAGCCAGATTGAAATTGATAAAAAGTCCTACAAGTTTGATATTCGACTTTATATGTATGGTTCGAACTTGGTCGCCATGGCAGGTCGCGCATGGAATGGTCAAATCACCAACTTTAGAGAAGAGGGCAGTGGTTGGACGCCAATTACGGTGAAATAACACGTTTTGCATCATAAGCCCTCTCCAAGCCTCGCTATCGTCATTCCTGTCTTTAATGAAGCCAAGATACTCCCGAATGTTTTAAAAGCGCTTAAAACGCTATCTGTGGAGGAGCTTGTTTTTGTCGATGGAGGCTCAGCGGACAACACGGTTGCACTTATTCGAGAGCAGGGCTTTGTTTGCTTGCAAAGCGAAGCAGGGCGCGCCAAACAGATGATTGTTGGCACTCAAAACACCAAGTCAGATATTATCCTTTATTTACATATAGATACACTGATTAGTTCAAGTAATATATTGAACATCAAAAAAGCTTATAATCAAGGTTATTTGTCAGGAAGGTTTGATATCATCCTGTCTAATAGCAGTATAACCTACCGAATTATAAGCTTTTTTATCAATGCTCGGTCGTGTTTGACCAAGGTGTCTACAGGTGATCAGGGTATTTTTGTGTCAAGGCAGGCTTATGAGGCTGTTGGTGGTTATCCAGATATAGCCTTGATGGAAGATATTGCGTTGACCAAGGCTTTGAAAAGGTTGGGCAAGGTGGTTTGTTTGCATGATAAACTGGTAACTTCAAGCAGGCGTTGGGAAAAGCATGGTGTTTTAAAAACTATATTTTTAATGTGGAAGCTTAGGTTTCTTTTTTGGATAGGTGTTTCGCCCGAAAAGCTTGCTGAAATATATAGGGATGCACGGTAATGCGTGTTATTGTTTTAAGTAAAGCGCCTGTTGCTGGATGCGTGAAAACACGTTTACAGCCAGAATACAGCCCCGAACAAGCTGCGGCGTTACATAGGCAGATGGTTAAGGCTACACTCAATAAGGTCTGTAGTTTATTTAATGATGTCTGGCTTGCTGTGGATGATATGTCGCACCCTTATTTTTCTGAATTGCAATCTGATTATACTTACAATCTGAAGGCTCAGGGTAATGGAGACTTAGGGCAGAGGCTCAAAGGCTTGTGCGAGGCTTCATTCGACCATGACAGTAGTTCAGTTATGTTTTTAGGTACAGATTCACCGCATGTAGCGTTAACGCGCTACAAGCAAGCGCAAGAAGCCAGTGCATCGCATGATGTGGTTATTGGGCCCGTTGAAGACGGTGGTTATGACTTGATTGTTTTAACAAGGCCATATCTTGAGCTGTTTGATGGTATTCATTGGGGTACAGATTCAGTGTTTGATGAAACGATGAGTATAATCAATGGGTTAAAGCTTAATGTTCATGTGCTGGGAATGTCTTTTGATTTGGATAGAGTGCAAGATATACGGCGTGCGCCACCTGCGTCATGGTGACTATTTTTCTACATATAAATATTACATAATATATATTATGCGACATTACGCATTATGGTTTGTGGCGCGGTTAAATGATTATCAAACCTTTGTTACATCTATCATTCTAATCGCTACGCACTACTATCCCGCGAATGGATAACCTCGAATTATGGCAATATGCCGCCACAGCACTTATTTTCGTCTGGACGGGCTTTGTACGCTCTGGTCTAGGGTTTGGTGGCGCAGCACTCGGTTTACCCCTGTTGCTGCTCGTTGTGGACAACCCACTTATTTGGATTCCACTTATTGGCATTCATTTGTTATTTTTTAGTGGAATTACAGTTGGTACACGACTTGGTGCTGTGGATTGGCCATTTTTGAAGAAAGCCTTCGGCATTATGATTATTCCAAAACTTATCGGTGTATTTGGTTTGCTCACCTTACCCACCGATATTATGGTCACTTTTGTTTATGTGATGACCTTGATATATGGCGTTATGTATGTGTTTAAATATCAACTCAAAAGCCAAAGTAAAACCTTGGATACAATTTTATTGGTCATTGGTGGTTATGTGAGTGGCACAAGCTTGATTGGTGCGCCACTGATTGTTGCCGTATTTATGCATAGAGTAGCCAAAGAAAAGCTAAGAAACACACTGTTTGTGCTTTGGTTTGTGCTGGTGACGATTAAATTGAGCGTGTTAGCCAGTGTGGGTGTAGATTTTTGGTGGTCCAGCCACTTGTGGTTGTTACCTGCTGCAGCGATTGGACATGTGGTTGGCCTAAAGCTTCATGACTATCTCATTTCGCAGGATGCTGCCTATTTCAAACAAATCATTGGTGGTATGCTTATTGTTATCTGCTTGATTGGGTTAATACGCTAGATTAAAACACTAAGTTTAAACTCAAAGGGGTC
>CAMZLX010000041.1 GCA_947311795.1 uncultured Zetaproteobacteria bacterium | reverse complement strand
CATTGGGCAGGCGAAACTCAGAGGATACCACCTTAGATTCTGCCAACATCTTTTTATGCAGCGCTTTTTTCCATGTGATACCCGCAGCACAAAGAATGAGACGGTTTTCAGGTGCAACCGATGCCGCAAGTTTTAATAAATTCTCGGATTGTTTGGGTGTTGCGCTCTCTGCATTGCGCACCAAGGCATAACAAGCTTGAGGACCAAACAAACCTTGTGAGCGGCTTTCCACTTCAATGCGTTCAAGCTCCGACACATCCACACGCAAACGAATCGCACCTACTTCACCTTCAGCCAACATCTTGTCCGCTGTTTCAAACAATGCATCCCTATCTTCACCAAAAAGATAATAACTGCGATGTTCCATGGGTAATATTTTTTGCGGTGAGACCTGCATCCCTGTTTAAAAACCTGACTGCAATCGCGCCAAAGCATCCTGCGCCCATTGCTGATACATTTGCTCTTTAAGTGCTTCACGTTCTGCTTCAATGGATGCGGGATTATTGGTCAACGCAGAGGCATCGCCAAAAATATCCGCGCTGGCAGACACAGCACCCGACTGCCAAATCAAACTGTTATTTTGATACATATTCAGCGAACCTGAAACGGATAAACGGTATTGAATGGCTAAACCAGAAGCATCAAATGACACTGGCGTAAACGCTTCGCTGGGGTTTTCAATGCGGAGCACCACATGATGTTGACCACCCCCTGATTCTAGGCTTGGCAATGATTCACGTTGCAACCATTGAACACGTAAATCTGCCAATAATGTCTTACCCAATGCATTGGGCGCTGCCTCAAGGCTTGCAGAAGTCACCCCTTCAGGAATCACCGCCGACTCACCTTGCCCCACCAAATGATAACCACATGACGTGAGTATCAAAACTAAGGCAAGATATAAAGGCAATCTCATGCAGGTTTAACCACGATATTCAGCAAGCGTCCTTTGACCAAAATTACTTTGACAATTTGGTTACCTTCCAACCATTTGCTGATGCTTTCAGTGTTTTTCACAATATCCATCGCCTCATCTTGGCTGATGTTAGGTGAAACCACAATTTCACCGCGTTTTTTGCCTTGAATTTGCACCACAAGATTGATTTCATCTTGCACCAATGCCGATTCATCCACTTCTGGCCAAGCTGCCATCACTGCAACTGTTGCAAAGCCTAATCGCTCACCACATTCACACGCAAAATGCGGCACAAGAGGCGCAAGCATAGTAATCAGCGCTGTCACACCTTCTTTAACCACTGCTTTGCCTTCATCATCATGTGCATCAAAAGTATTCAAGGCATTGGATAATTCCATCATCGCAGCAATCGCCACGTTGAAAGCGAAACCTTGCTCAAAAGCATGGGTTACCCGTTGAATATGGGTATGAATGTTGCGCCGCAATGTTTTGGTGGCTTTAGCATCGGCTTGTCCAGGGTAAACCTGACCAACTTTATCCAACAACACCCAAACACGGTTTAAGAAGCGGCTTGCCCCTTCCACACCTTTGTCACTCCACTCCAAATCACGCTCAGGTGGGGCTGCAAACAAGGTGAACAAACGCGCTGTATCTGCACCGTATTTTTCAATGATAGTCACAGGGTCAACCGTGTTGCCCTTAGACTTGGACATTTTGGTGCCATCAAGCAATACCATACCTTGGGTTAATAGGTTTTTGAACGGTTCAGAGCCAACCTTTTCACCATCAAACAAACCCACATCACGCATCAACCTATGATAAAAGCGAGCATACAAAAGGTGAAGTACAGCATGTTCTACACCCCCAATATATTGATCCACAGGTGCCCATTTTGCCATGCTATTGGCATCCAACATCGCTGTATCACAATTCGCAGAGGTATAACGGTTCATATACCAAGACGATTCCATGAATGTATCAAAAGTATCGGTTTCGCGTTTGGCAGCTTTGCCACACTGAGGGCAAGGCGTATTGACGAACTCCTCACAATCAGCCAGAGGTGATGCACCACCTGTAGGTTGCAAATGTTCTGGCAAGACCACAGGTAAATCCGATTCAGGCACAGGCACAGTGCCGCAATCTTCACAATGAATCACTGGAATCGGCGTGCCCCAATAGCGTTGACGGGATACTAACCAGTCTCTCAAGCGGAATTGTGTGCGCTCTTCGCCTTTATTGTTTGTGTTCAACCAATATGTAATGGCTTTCTTGGCTTTGTTTGATTTTAAACCATCAAACTCACCCGAATGGATAAGCACACCCGCATCGGTAAATGCAGCCTCGCTCACATCGGCATCACCTGTAGCATTGGTGATGACTTGTTTAATATCTAAACCATATTTCTTGGCAAAATCATAATCGCGCTCATCATGGGCTGGCACGCTCATCACCGCACCCGTGCCATACGACATCAACACAAAGTTTGCCACCCACACAGGCACAGCTTCACCTGTAATCGGATGAATCGCATTCACCCCCAGCGGCATACCTTTCTTTTCCATGGTCGCCACATCAGCTTCTTTGGTGGAAATCACGCTGCATTCTTCTAAAAATGCAGCCAGTTCTGCATTGTTTTCAGCAGCTTTGATGGCGAGCGGATGCCCAGCGGCGACTGCCATATACGTCACACCCATCAACGTATCTGGGCGGGTAGTAAAAATATCCAAAGTCTCATCACTGCTTTCGACTTGGAAAGACACTTCCGCACCCGAAGATTTACCAATCCAGTTGCGCTGCATACCCACCACTTTATCGGGCCAACCTGAAAGTTTGTCGAGGTCGTTTAACAATTCATCGGCATAATCGGTGATTTTGATAAACCATTGTGCCAAATTCTTTTTATGCACAGGCGTATCACAACGCCAACAAACCCCATCTTCCACTTGCTCATTGGCAAGCACAGTATGGCAAGGGTCGCACCAATTCACTTCTGCTTCTTTGCGATATGCCAAACCTTTTTCCATCAGTTTGGTGAACATCCATT
>CAMZLX010000040.1 GCA_947311795.1 uncultured Zetaproteobacteria bacterium | reverse complement strand
GATGACCATGTGTTCCGTGTGCAATCGTGGCGTAATGTGGCGATGACTGCGCCTTATTTCCATGATGGTTCTGCGGCAACATTGGAAGAAGCGGTTTCAACCATGGGTCGCGTGCAATTGGATACGAAGTTATCCAAACGTGATATTTCAGACATCGTCGCTTTCTTGGAAACTTTAACGGGCGATGCACCGCAAGTGACGTTCCCTGTATTACCGCGTCCAACTGGTAAAACACTAGACTTTAAAGACTAAACAAAGAGGAAGAGGATTCCCGTCTTCACGGGAATGACGAAATCAACTGACACCGTGTAAGTTTATCACTTGCACGGTGTTTTTGTTTGCGCATGATTGGGGCATGAGCCGCGTTCGCCCCAGACGAGAAACGTTGAAAATAAGCCCTGCACAAGCTGCGCCTGTGCAAATTATTGTTTATACTTTGCCGTTGTGGGGGGCAAGCCTGCTTTTAATGTTTGCCATGCCCATCACAGGTATTGTGAGTAGTTTGGTGATTGCAGGCTGTGTGTTTGTGTTGCCGTTTAAGGCGAAAAAGGGAGAGTGCCCAGGTTGTGGGCGCAAACGCCTGTTTCCCTTTTCGGGGTTTGGTAGTGCATGCAAAGGTTGTGGTGAAGATATTGTGCTCAGGGAAAATGAGATTCATTTGCTTGAGCCAAGAAGTAGGGCAGCCGTGGACGGCAGTGGGCGTGGGTTTAGACCAACACGCAAAGATTAAAGTTTGAAATTAATAAGTAAGCCAAGGATAATAAGATGAGTATTGAACAAGCATTAGAAACCCGTAGCGGAAACACGTGCGAATTGTGCGGTAGCACAGACGGTTTGACTGTATATGAAGTGCCAAACAGCCCCACAGATGGTGCAGATGCATCCGTTTTCGCCTGTGGCACTTGCAGCACGCAACTCAACGATGCGGATAGTGTGGATGCCAATCACTGGCGTTGCTTGAATGATAGCATGTGGAGCGAAGTGGATGCCGTGAAAGTGGTCGCATTTCGTATGCTGAATCAACTCAAAGGCGAAGGCTGGCCGCAAGACCTATTGGATATGATGTATTTGGAAGATGATGTAAAAGCTTGGGCTGAAGCAGGTTTAGCTGCAGAAGGTGAAGAAGCGATTGTTCATCGTGATAGTAATGGCGCAGTCCTTGAAGCAGGGGATAGCATCACCATCATTAAAGACTTGGTGGTTAAAGGTGGTGGTTTTACTGCCAAACGCGGTACAGCTGTGCGTAACATCCGTTTGGTGCTTGATAACCCAGAACATATTGAAGGCAGAGTGAATGGGCAGATGATTGTGATTCTTACTGAGTTTATTAAGAAAAACTAAACCTTATCCTAAGCTATTTTGAAGCCAGTGCTGATATTCAGTGCTGGCTTTTGCATTTAAGACAATAATTTCAGGTGTGTCGTAGGCATGATTGGCTTCTAACCAAGCCACAACCTTATCTTTGAGCGCAGCCGTTGTTTTGATGCTTAAATAATACTCGGCTTCCTCGCAAAGTTTACCTTCCCACATATATACCGACTCACCTTGGGCTGATATTTGTACACAAGCGGCAAGCTTGGCTTGAACCAAAGCTTTGGCGATTGCTTGCGCTTTGCTTTTATCATCCATGCTGGTGAGTATGATGTTCAAGCGTATTGCTCTTGTAGGTAATGATAAAGCCACTCTTTTTCAGGTTGAGACAGGTTTTTTCCCATTTCAATACTTTCTCCATCCATATCTATGGTTAACCATACACCTTTGCTGCTGACTAACCTAAGTGTTTGTATGTGCTCAGGTGAGAAGTTGTATCTTCTTTGCGTGGAAAATAATGTGCGCCACATGGGAAAATGACTGGAAGGTTTGTGTGGCGAACTTGGGTCAAATCCTGCATCGTAAGCAAGGTTAGGTTTGTTTAATAAAAACCTTTCTGGCATAGCTTTTTTAAATTTTTTATATATTAAAGAGACTATAAATACACCAGCAACCATCCAAACCAACAACCACAGAATAAGAAAAGTATCGGTATTGCCAACTACGACTTCGTTAAGTACAGAAATAAAACCTTTGTACCATCCCATCATCCAGAACAACAAAAACACTGCAACCAAATACCTTGTTGTTTCTTGAGGTGCATATGGAAGGGTGACCATTGTAAAGTCATTGTATTCAGAAACACTAATTTTAGAGTCTGTAGGTAGCTTTAATGCTGATGAGACCATGGCTTGCTCCATAATTTTCTGTAAAAATGTATTAGGGGCTGACACCTAATAAAATTCTTTGAGCAGTTTTTTGAGGTCATTAAGCTGCTCTTTTGCTGACCCTAAGTTAAACCTCCACTCACACTCTTTCAAGAACAATTCAAAATGTTGTTTTGGAACACCATTAAACTTTCTCATGTGCCTTTTGGCTTGATTCCAAAAGTTTTCAATACCGTTAATATGGTTATGTTTTTTAGCAAACAACTTACTGTGGTTAATTCGGTAATGTTTGAATTCAGACACATCCAAAGCATTGTACGAACGCCAATAATCTGTATAAACAATGCTGTCAGGCTTTATTTTGCAACGAATTATAGGCATAAGTGTTGAGGTCTTAGCATCCATAATGATTTGAGTATAAACTTTACCGCCACGTTTTAATATACCAAACACAGCTACTTTTCCTGCTGCACCTCGACCACGTTTTCCTTTGCGAGCACCACCAAAGTAGCTTTCATCCAGCTTCACTTCACCGCTAAACTGTTCGCTACGTTGCGCTTGTTTTAGGGCAATTTTCTCACGTAACTTATGGAAGAATCTAATCGAAGTATTGCGGCGAATACCAACCAAATCTGCTGCAATTCTTGCTGTTGAACCTACAACGAAATATTTTATGAGTTCTAATTGCTTGTTTCTGCTTAGTTTACAATCCTTTATATACACTAGACCACCTTAATTTTTTAAATGTCAGGTGTCAGTCCCATGTATTAATATATGATTTAGGTTTGGTTGTCACAATTTTTTTCATAAGGCTTGTTTGATGTTATCCATTCGCGCTTGATTGACACCAAAATCTTTGCGTCCAAT
>CAMZLX010000039.1 GCA_947311795.1 uncultured Zetaproteobacteria bacterium | reverse complement strand
ATGATGGTGTGGTATTGTTTGGGTGCGCCAATAATACAATCCACAGGGCATGCTTTAATACAAAGTGTACAACCAATGCATTCATCTTCGCGTATATAAGCAACCACAGGTGCTGTTTCTTCTTCTTCAATAGCTTTGGGTTCCACGCCCATAATATCAGCAATAGCTAACATGGTACGTTCACCACCTGGCACGCAATGGTTCACTGCCACATCACCACCCGCCACGGCATCAGCATAAGGGCGGCATCCTGGGTAACCACATTGCCCACATTGGGTTTGCGGTAACAAGGCATCCACTTTATCTGCCAATGGGTCGCCTTCTACATAAAAGTAACGCGATGCAAAAGCCAAACCTGCACCTATCATTAGGGCGAGCGCAGCAAAAATGAGAACGGGGTATAAAAGCTCCAATATTAAACCTTAACCAAACCAGCAAACCCCATAAATGCGAGCGCCATCATACCTGCTGTTATCAATGTAATGGGAGAACCTTTGAACACTTCAGGAATAGGGGCGGCTTCCAAGCGTTCACGCAAACCTGAAAACAAAACCAAAACCAAACCAAAACCAACTGCCGCACCAAAACCATACAAAACCGATGCAAAAAATGAATAGTCTTGTTGAACATTTAGAATCGCCACACCAAGCACGGCACAATTGGTAGTAATCAATGGTAAGAAAATACCCAACCCTTGATACAACACAGGGCTTGTTTTATGCATGACCATTTCTACAAATTGTACAAGTGCTGCAATAATCAAAATAAAAAATACCGTCTGCAAATACATGATATCAAAAGGAATCAGAATGAGCTGCTGAATAATCCATGAGGCTGTGGATGCCAAGGTCATTACAAACATCACGGCGAAAGACATACCTATCGCAGTCTCAAGTTTACCCGATACACCCAAAAACGGACAAATACCAAGGAATTTAGTGAGTACATAATTGTTCACTAACACTGCTGAAATAAGAATAATGCCAAACTCAGTCATGACTTAAAAAGAGTATCCAAGTTTAAACATGGTCGTCGCATCCGTAGATACTTTATTCACACCCGGCTTGGTTAATGTGAGTGCTTCATAACTTACATCGAGATGCAATGCACCAAACAGTTTATGCTTCCATGAAATCTTTTTCTCAATGAAATCATCATCGTTGCCAAGCTCTGCTGATATACTGGCTTTTAATGTGTCTTCATCCGTAAAGTTGTATTGCGTAATGAGTGCAACATGTGTGCCAGGGTCATAATCAAGCTTTGCACGGACAAAACCATTCACCAGCTTCTTGGTCACCCGTTGCCCATAACCCAACTCAAAGTCTACACTGTATTCAGGTTGATCTGTAAACCCGTGGTAACCAAACCCACCAATATAAGTTTGCTCCCAATATACCCCACTAAAACCATCTTCGCGGTAACCCAAATGAATAAAGGTATAAAAGTGATTGGGCAAATCATAAATACTTTTTAAAATAATATTATACTTGTCTTCGGTAAGCGTGCCTGATTCTTTTTTTTGTGATGAGTCCCAAGTCAGCTTGTTGGACCACTTGGCATAACTGTGACCCAATTCAAATTTTAAACCCAAAGAGCTATTTTCCGTGTTACCCACAGTTTTATCGCCACCAAACTCAATTAACCCTGAAAATTGATTTTCAGATACCGCTCCTTCCGCATGTACGGAGGACACGAAACATAAGAAACCAAAAAGAAAAACACCTGAACGCATCATCATTCAAAACACCATCCTTATAAAATAATACCACTGGCATGAAACCTAAACCAAGCCAACTGGGATGCAATCATTTCCTATATCCTTTAAGCTTGCGACCATGCAATTTAAATTAGCAGGGGATTTTACACCCCAAGGTGACCAACCACAAGCCATAGAAAAGCTGGTGCAGGGCATAGAAAACAAGGAGCCTCATCAGGTTCTGCTTGGTGTAACAGGTTCAGGCAAAACATATTCCATGGCGTGTGTGATTGAACGCTGCCAAAAACCAACCTTAATTATGGCACCCAACAAGACGTTAGCGGCGCAACTTTATGGCGAATTTAAACAGTTTTTTCCTGACAACGCAGTGGAATATTTTGTATCTTATTATGACTATTACCAACCTGAAGCTTATGTGCCTGCATCAGATACATTCATCGAAAAAGATTCATCCATCAATGAACATATCGACCGTATGCGCCATGCCGCCACCCGCGCACTTTTAGAGCGCGAAGATGTCATCATTATCGCATCCGTATCTTGCATATATGGCTTAGGCAGCCCAGAAGCCTACGCAAATATGTTGCAATATTTCGAGGTTGGGCGCGAACAAGACCAGCGCCATGCCGTCAATAAACTTGTTGAACTTCAATACACACGCAACGATATGGATTTCCACCGGGGCACCTTTCGCCTACGTGGTGATGTCTTGGAAATTTACCCTGCTGATGCTGAGGACTGGGCGATTCGTGTGGAGTTTTTTGGTGATGATGTGGATGCTATTTCAAAGTTTAATCCGCTCACTGGGCAACGCCTTGAAACATTACATAAGTACACCGTGTTCCCGAAAACGCATTTTGCCACACCGCGCTCTACACTTCTTAACGCAATGGAGCACATCAAAGTTGAGCTCTCAGAACAGCTGGCTGATTTACATGACCAAAACAAATTGGTTGAAGCCCAGCGCTTGGAACAGCGCACCATTTTTGACCTTGAAATGATTCAAGAAATTGGGCATTGCACAGGTATGGAAAACTATTCCCGCCATTTATCAGGGCGTGCCGCAGGCGAAGCGCCACCCACACTTTTGGATTATCTGCCCAATAATGCCATTGTCATGTTGGATGAAAGTCATGTCACTGTGCCCCAAATCGGCGGTATGTTTAAAGGTGACCGAGCCCGCAAACAGAACTTGGTAGATTACGGTTTTAGGCTACCTTCTGCCTTGGATAATCGCCCGCTTCAATTTCATGAATTTGAAGCTGTAGCACCACAAATGCTTCATGTTTCTGCAACCCCTGGCAATTATGAGCTTGAAAAAACGGGTGGCGAATTTATTGAACAAATCATCCGTCCAACCGGCTTGGTTGATCCCGAAATTGAAATTCGCCCTGCCACCACACAAGTCGAAGATTTTATTGATGTTGCCCGCGAAACCATTGCCAAAGGAGACAGGGTGCTTGCCACGTGTTTAACCAAACGTATGGCAGAAGATTTAACAGAGTTTATTGGTGATACGGGTTTAAAAGTACGTTATCTTCATTCAGATATCGACACCATAGAGCGCATGGAAATCTTGCGTGATTTGCGTTTGGGTGAGTTTGATATTTTGGTCGGCATTAATCTACTCAGAGAAGGGCTGGATTTACCCGAAGTGAGCCTTGTATCTATTTTTGATGCTGATAAAGAAGGTTTTTTACGCTCCTTTCGCTCGCTTACCCAAACCATTGGCAGGGCTGCGCGAAATGCGGAAGGTAAAGTCATTCTGTACGCCGATAAAATCACCCGTTCCATGCAACAAGCCATGGATGAAACAACGCGCCGCCGAAACAAACAGCTGGCATATAATAAGGAGCATGGCATCACGCCACAAACCATTAAAAAAGATATTCAAGATATTCTTGGCTCTGTGTACAACATGGATTATGCACATATCCCAGAAGTTGCAGAACCAACAATTCTAAATGCTTATGAGAAAAAGATACGCATCAACGAACTAGAGCGCCTAATGCTAGAAGCTGCTTCTGATTTAAGGTTTGAAGACGCTGCCAAATATCGAGATGAGATTGAAAACTTACAACAGGTTAAGGATTAAAGATTATGCTGCGCCTTAAATTCTTCCAATGATGGCATGGTATTCAAAGTTAGCTCCTTAGCTTCGTTTTCACTCAGTATCGTTTTTAGCACATCATGTGTTTGCGTTAGTTTACGGTAGACTAGACCATACAATGAGTAGGCAAAATCTGTATGTCGCTCTGCCCACGCAACAATACTACTATTACGAATAGCAAGCACTCTAACTTTATTCAATGCTCTTACTGTTGCCATGTGCGGTAAATTGGTGACGACTGTAATTTCACCTGCTTCATCACCAGATAACAATACTGCCAATTCAATTTGAACACCTTTTTGAGTTGGGTGCGTCACAGTGACTTGCAGCTCACCCGAAAGGATAATAAACATAAAGTTATCCTCAACATCACCTTCACACAACAGAGCATCATCTTTGTCTAGGTTGATAAACTTAGCATTGTATAAGACCACTTCGCGCACTGCAAGAGGCAACGTTGAAAATACAGGGTTTACCGCCAACGCACTAGCTGCAGAACGCTTTTCAGCCAACTGCGTAGTTGCACGCATAAATCGTTCATTCGCGTGTAAAATATCTCTTACAGTTTGGCTAGGGATTGCGTACAATGTACAACCATCAATTGTGCGAACTTCTGCACCAGCCTTACTATGGAAAAGCACAGAAAATTCACCAAAAATATTACCTGGGCCTATGGTAGCCACTTCATAAATACTGCCTGCATGTTCTTTAATGACGCGAAGAAGCCCTGATTTCACAAGGTAAAGGTACTCAGCTTCTTGCCCTTCAGAAATAACGGGGCTATCTGCTGCATAGGTTTGATACTCAGCTGCCTCAAACAAGGCTTCTAGCTCTTCAGGGTATAACACGGCTAAATCAGGAAACTTTTTCCCCTGAAAATCTTCCCCGTTTATAAGTATCCCTTCATTCATGGTCTGCAACTATCCGAATAATATATGATTCGACAAGGGTTTGTTCTGTTTTGTGTTCCCAATCACAATTTAAAAGCAAAGACAGCGGAGCTATTTCTTAAGCGAGAAGCCTTTTGTTTTTGCAACCTCACCTAGATTCGTCACCCACAAAGCCTCTATATTTGAGGCCTTTCGTTCACCAATTACCCCGCTTAAAGCCCGACCAGCAACAAACAATCCGGTGCTCCACGCATCCGCAAGCGTGGCATTGGCTGCCATCACAGTCACACTTTGACTTGCCTGCGATGGATAACCCGATTTCGGGTCAAGAATATGATGATAACGCTGACCTTCATACATATAAAAACGTTCGTAATCACCTGAAGTCACAATGCTAATATCTTGCTCAACCTCAACCCAACCCAAAGGCTGTTCAGCTCGTGGATGACGAATAGCAATGCGCCAAGGTTTATCTCCATGACTGCCCAAAACCATCATATCACCACCCGCGTTGATAATTGCTTGTGTAAAACCAAGACTTTTTAATACTCTCGCCCCTTCATCAATCGCCAACCCCTTAGCAATACCACCAAAATCAAGCTTTAAGCCATCCACCTTCTTCAGCCAACCACCCTCAGATTGCTCTATATTTTGCACGCCTGTCTGCTCTAATGCTACTGTTATACTTGATAATGAAGGTGGTGAATTGGAAAGTTTTTCACCAGAAAAAGCCCACAGTTCATTGAGTGCACCCAACGTTGGGTCAAAAGCACCTTGGCTTTGCTGGTGAATGTCCAAAGATAATAAAAGAAGTTGTTCAACGGCATTATCAAGTTTCACAATTTGCCCAACCTTAGCTTGGTTAAAAGCTTTGACGCTGTTGTTTACATCACCAAATATTGTGAATGAGTCTTCAACCTTTTGCATGGCTTGTGCCGCTTGATGGATGGCATCAAGTGCAGCATCCTCATCCTCAGAAAAGATAGTGAACTCAACCAAAGTGCCGAGTAAAAATCGTGTTTCTTTAATATCATGCGCCGTAGGTTGGCAAGCAGAAAGCAGCAACAGAACCAAGCCGACAAGTGCACGAAACATCATGTGTTGTCGTTAAACTCACCCAAGTTGCGTAAACGTTTTTCACGTTTCTTAAGCAACTTCTTCTGTGGTATTTGTAGCAGTTCTTCCAAACTTTTATACAAAGCATCACCCAGCATTTCAGCAGCTTGCTCAACATTACGGTGTGCGCCCTCTTTGGGTTCATCAATAATGTCATCAATCAAACCAAGGTTTTGCATATCCACAGCTGTAGGTTTCAATGCTTCAGCAGCTTGCGGTGCAAATTTTCTGTCTCGCCACAAAATAGCAGCGCAGCCTTCAGGTGAAATCACAGCATAGGTTGAAAACTTTTGCATATAAAGCCTATCACCCACACCAATCGCAAGCGCACCACCCGAACCGCCTTCACCAATCACTGTTGAAATCACAGGCACTTTAAGCACAGCAAGTTCCAATAAATTACGAGCAATAGCTTCACTTTGCCCCCGCTCTTCAGCATCAATGCCTGGCCATGCGCCAGATGTGTCAATAAAGGTTAATACAGGCATATCAAAACGTTCTGCCAGCTTAAACAAACGTAGTGCTTTACGATAACCTTCAGGTTTTGCCATGCCAAAATTGCGCTTAATTTTTTCGGATGTTGATTTACCTTTCTGTTGCCCGACAATCATCACGGAATGGTCTCTAAATCTAGCAATTCCACCAACAATGGCAGCATCATCAGCAAATGCGCGGTCACCATGCAGCTCTTGAAAATCATCAAAGATAAGCGGGATATAATCCAGCAAGTTGGGGCGGTCAGGGTGGCGAGAAAGCTGAGCAATATCATTGCGTGAAGCATTATCATAAACTCGCTTCACCAAGTCATCACGTTTTTTGTTCAAACGCTCCACTTCATCCGCAATATTTACTTTTGCATCATCACCCATCAGCGATAACTCCTCAATTTTGGACGTCATCTCAGCGATTGGACGCTCAAATTCCAGATATGTAGCCATGCGATCACTCCTGTCTCGGCTGATATGCTTTGCGTTTATCCGCAAACTTTACCTGCCAAGGTTTACACTCAATGGTCATGGATGTTTTATCAAGCTGTTCTTTTATCCATGTTTGACTTTGCGTATCCCATAAAAAGTTAGGTTGCAAAGTTTCCAATTCGGCAATACTGCCATCTGCAAGCCTAAGCGCAAAGCTTAAAGGCACAAAAAGCCTTTTT
>CAMZLX010000038.1 GCA_947311795.1 uncultured Zetaproteobacteria bacterium | reverse complement strand
TGCAATGAAAATACCAATGGTTTATTGCGACAATATTGTCCTAAAGGAACTGATTTTTCCAAGCTCACAGAGAGCACGCTTGCCAAAGCTGTCAAAAGATTAAATCATCGACCACGAAAGTGCCTTGGCTATCGAACTCCGTATGAAGTCTTGTTCAAATTTAACGGTGCACTTGGAACTTGAATCCACCTATCAACATACTCTGCTCGAAAAGCTTGAATCAACCTCTTATGACTTACCCACTTAAAAAGGATTAATCCTAATGATAATTAGACCTTATATAGTGGAACAGCTAGCATTCGATGTCTATACATTTTTATACTTTGTTTTTAAAGGGAGTTAGTTATGAAATATTCAATGAAATTGGTTGCGGTTTTCGCAGTTGTTCTCATGTCGTTTAATGGTTTTGCTTATGCGGGCGATGACGAAGAAGATGATGACCATGGCAGCAGTGATAGTGGTACAACAGTTATTGTTGGACCACAGGGTCCCGCTGGCCCACAAGGTCCAATCGGTTTAACTGGGGCAACAGGCCCACAAGGCCCTGCTGGTATTGATGGTTTGAACGGTGCTGACGGTGCAACTGGTCCGCAAGGTCCAATCGGTTTAACTGGTCCGCAGGGTCCTGCTGGCGCTGACGGAACAAATGGTGTTGATGGTGCAGTTGGTCCGCAAGGTCCAATCGGTTTAACTGGTCCACAGGGTCCTGCTGGCGCTGACGGAACAAATGGTGTTGATGGTGCAGTTGGTCCGCAAGGCCCAATCGGTTTGACTGGAGCTACAGGCCCACAAGGTCCTGCTGGAACAAATGGTGTTGATGGTTTGAACGGTGCTGACGGTGCAACTGGCCCGCAAGGCCCAATCGGTTTGACTGGTCCACAGGGTCCTGCTGGCGCTGACGGAACAAATGGTGTTGATGGTGCAGCTGGTCCACAAGGTCCAATCGGCTTGACTGGTGCTACAGGTCCACAAGGTCCTGCTGGCATTGATGGAACAACAGCATTTGTTAATGGTGATATGATTTCTTGTTATACTGACCCATTTGGGTTTAATACACTGAATATAGGTGCATGTACAGCTGGCGTACGCGTTTTTCAGGCCGGTGCATTCAGTACAACATGTTATGGTGAGGTTACTCCCACAGCCGAACAATGTGACCCTTCTGGAGCTGGCAACGGCATTGATGAAGACTGTGATGGCGTTATCGATAATGGTTGTGCTACCCCAGGTGGCGGTGGTGGTATCTAAGAATACCCCGCGCTCTATACGAAATGAACACTCTTAAACTGATCTTATTATTGTTATGCTGTTGGCTAGGCTCGTTTGCTGCAAGTGCTATACCATCGCACCCTATTGGTTCACTATCTTATGAATACTCAGGGCACATTAACTCTTTAAGTATTGGAGGGACTCTGCGTGCAAACAAAGATCCTAACCCTTTTGTTTGGTTAAGTCCGTTACCTTGTAATGTTGGCCTTAGTTCCTCATCAGACTTGGGGGTTGCGATGCGTAAGCCAGGTGATTTAGTTAACTTAGGCATACCTGTTGGGTCAACCATACTAGAGGCTCATCTATATTGGGCTGGCTCGTATGACCCAAACCCAGTTGTCCCCCCTTACACCCCACCTATTGGCAACGCACCTTCAAACTCTGCCTTGCCAGATTTCAATGTAATTCTGAATGGTACCCCTATCACTTCAAGTAAAAATATGACCGACTTATTCACGCATACATGGCCAGCACCAACGTACAATTACCAATACTTTGGTGGTTATGCCAATGTAACATCCCAAGTCGCAGCGACTGGCAACGCCATATATACTTTCAGCGGTCTCACTGTAAATACGCTCGGCTATCAGTGCCTCGTCTATGGTACTTTAGCTGGGTGGGCACTTCATGTTATCTATGAAAACCCTGCTGAACCTTTTCGGGTTATTAAGCTATATGATGGATTACAGGTATATAGGAATGCAAACGTCTTGATTACTGCAAATGGTTTTACTGCGCCAGCTATCCCAACTGGCAAGGTTGTGGTTACCACTTGGGAAGGCGATGAAGCCAACTCTACTCCAGGCACATTATTTAGTGAAAACCTAAAAATTAATGTTTTACCAAACCCTGTACCAACATTTGTACTTTCGGGCCCACTTAATCCTCTATTAGATCCTACAACAGGCACACCCAATCAATTCAATGGTACGAGAAACACTACCAATCCTACACTGCCTCTAGTCCTTGGTGGAATTCCTGCAACTTACGGTGTCGATGTAGATCACTATGATATTTCAGCTCAATTGGCATCAGGTCAAAGCAGTTTAACTACGGAATACAGTTCAGGTAGTGATATGGTACTATTAAGCTCCGAAATGATCGTTATTGAAAATGACTTATTTGCTGATTTAGCCATCACCAAAACACATATTGGTGATTTTGGTGTAGGTATCCCTAATCACTACACACTTACGGTAAGTAATGTTGGCACTGCAACATTATTAGATTTAACTGCTGTAGACACAATTACAGTTGTGGATACTCTGCCTGCGGGTTTAAACTATGTATCAGCAACAGGTACAGGTTGGACATGTTCATTTGCAGGCACACTGAGTTGTACGCACCCTGGGCCTTTGCTCAAAGGTGCATCACTACCGCCCATCACTTTAACCGTGACTGCACCTGCTATTGGTGTAGTGACCAACACTGCCACAGTATCAAGCACAAAACCTGATAATCTCATTCTCAATAACACAGCTAGCGACTTAACGAATATTATTAACCCGCCCATTCTAACCGTGCTTAAATCTGCAAGTGCTGCATCAGCAGATCCTGGTGCTTTGCTTACCTACACTGTACAGGTGAACAATACGGGAACAGGTGCTGCCACATCTGTTGGTCAAAACGATGCTTTAAGCCGCTACACCGCATTAGGTATTGATTGTATGCCCGCTACGGCGACACAACCTACACCACACACCATCACCTTCACCGATGGCGCACCAGCATCAACCTTAACGCCTGGGGCACTTACTTTCTCCAACAACGGTGGTGTAAGCTTTGGCTATAACCCACCAGCATTGGGTAGTGGCGTATGTACATTTGACCCTGCTATCACCCACTTTAGACAACTTCTGACAGGAAGCATGCCACCTTCAGGACAATACTTCCTCAACTACCAAACCCAAGTGAAATAAGGGCTATAAATGCCGTTGCTGGCGCTTATTTTGACCTTTAGCAATTTTCCTGTGCACATCCAAACCTTGGGCAAAGGGTTTTAAGAAGTTGGGCACTTTTCGTCCTTCAAGCTTCATGATGTCGGCAAGCAACACAGCTGCAACATCCTCTTTGCTGGCATCTTGAACCTGCACGCGATACTCAAATAAATACAATGCCAACCGCTCCAAAGATATTTTCCAAGTACTGTTCGATTTTGCATACACCCACAAAGAAAAAGCAAAGAAATTTTCAAACACCCCGCCATCCGACCAAAGCTGGACAATGCTCTGCTTAAAGTTGCCGCTGTTGTAATACAAGTTCCAAAAGCGGGCAAAACGTTTCATATTCTGAATATCTTCAAAACTTAAAACATCATTTCGTAAAATATCATAAGGCGGCACATCTGAATACACCATACCATACATTTCATCATGTCTGTCTAAAGTCGTTCCTGCTAACTTCTTCAGAATGCCAATTTGAATTTCCGCCTTGGACATATTCACAAGTTTATTAAGCCCCAAACCAAAACTTTGTAAAGTCTCACCAGGAAGCCCCACAATCAAGTCCAAGTGCATATGCGCTGATGTTTCATGCTCCAAGAATGCAATATTTTGCTCAATCTTATCCATTTTAAGATTGCGGTGAATGTTCTTGGCGACTTCTAGGTTTAAAGTTTGAATGCCAATTTCCAATTGTAATGAAGCAGGTCTGAATTGGCTCATACGTTGGCGCAAAGCCTCAGGAAAATGGTCAGGAATCACTTCGAAATGTACAAAGTAATCTTCATCTTTGGATAAGAAAAAGTCCAACAATCGTGTTGCAAATTTAATATTTAGATTAAAGGTTCTATCAATAAATTTATAGTTGCGTACACCACGCTGCCATAAAGTATCCAGTGCATTTAAAAACTGATTCACATCAAAATTACGCACTTTTTCATCCAATGAGGACAAACAAAACTCACATTGAAATGGGCAGCCGCGCGAGGCTTCTACATAAATATAACGGTTCGCCACATCTTCATCTGTATAAAAATCATAAGGCATCACAATAGCTTCAATTGCGGGTAATGGCGCTTTAATTAAACGTTCTGTGGGAGGCAAGTCACTTTGAATAGCTTTCACCAACTGATAAAAAGCCAAGTCGCCCTCACCCTGAATAATATAATCTGCCGCATCAAAGTTTATCCGCATCGGTGAATAACTTACCTCAGGTCCACCGAGGATAATCACCGTACTGGGCGACACCTTCTTAAGGGTTGCCACAAGCTCAGCACATTGTTGAACATTCCAAATATACACACCCAGACCAATGATTTGAGGCTTTTGCGCCAACAGCCTTTCCGCAATGTCTTGCACTTGGTCGTTGATGGTAAACTCCTGGATTATTGTATCCATTTGCAGCTCTTGCATATTAGCATACAAATAGCGCAAACCAATAGCACTGTGTGCATACCGAGCATTTAAAGTGGTTAATAGAATATGTTTTTGTTTCATCAGTATAAAGAACCTAGTCATTCACCAAGCATTATCCTAGAATTAATTATACGAGAGCCTTGCTATCAATCATCATTCAGTGAAGGATTGCATTATCAGTAAAAACGGAGGGCTTGTGTCAGAAGCGAAAAAACTTGAAAAGCAGCTTGTACTAACCTTAAAAAAATCCTTAATCCGTACGATTTCCGATACGGATGCAGTAGAAGTACTGGATAAAATCAATAAACTTACCAAAAAGAAAAAACTTCTTGAAGCAGCAGCACACTATGCTGCACTTGCGTTAATTATCGAAAAAGATGCTAGCCTTGCATTACAAGCAGCAAGAGGCTACCAAAAATCTAATGAGCTAGATTCTTCTGCACGGTGGTTCCTCATAACAGCCGAACGATATGCTAATACTATGGAGACATCTAAATCGGTTGCCGCTTTGCGTATGTATAGTCAGCTCTACCCTGAGGACAAAAAGAATCCAAAACGTATTTATGATTTATGTCTGCAACATGGTTCCAGTGTAGACAACCCTCCATCGATTTTGCTCGATGATGCAGATATTGCAGGAAACAAGCTTCTCGCCAGTGACTTTTTTAAAACCTTGGACAGTTCACATTTTGATTATTTGATTAAAAACTTAACATTTCATAAATTCAATGATGGTCAAGTTATTACAAAAATGGGTGATACAGCCGCTTCGCTTTATATTGTGATAAGTGGTGCTGTATCAGGATATTTAAGCCTTAATAACAAACGAACATATTTGGGTGATATAGGTGAAAATGG
The DNA here is from genome assembly GCA_947311795.1 of uncultured Zetaproteobacteria bacterium. Classification (GTDB taxonomy): domain Bacteria; phylum Pseudomonadota; class Zetaproteobacteria; order Mariprofundales; family Mariprofundaceae; genus Ghiorsea. The sequence continues at coordinate 2,288 of CAMZLX010000038.1, read as the reverse complement.
TATTTGTGGGGAAACAGGATACTTCACAGGTGGTCATCGTTCAGCGGAAATGATTGCTAAAGGACCTACCGAAGTCTTTGAACTTCCCTATCACCTTTTGGATAAATTCAAAACTGAACTTCCATCCTTCAACCAACGTATTGAAAAGCTTTATCGCTGCCGCATGTTGGTTAAACAACTGGCACTCACGCCTTTATTTGAAGGTGCTCGCGCCAATTGCCGCGAATGGATTGCCACAAGAATGAAACCTTATAAAGTCAAAGCAGGTACGACAATATTTACACAAGGTGATAAAACACTGGATGTTTATCTTGTGCGTAAGGGAAAGCTTGCCGTCACTATGAATATTGATGGTTCAGAACGTTTAATCAAAACAGTTGAAACCAGTGGTATTGTTGGTGAAACAGCTATAGTTGCTAATAAACGGCGCACTGCTTCGGTTCGCGCTATTACAGACTGTGTGTTGATGAAACTTGAGGGCAAAGATTACGAAACATTTTATGCTGGCAGCGAACCCATTAAAAAGATACTGAAGGAAATTCAAAAAAAACATGTCGGAGAAACTCTTGACTTGATGAGGGGTGTCAAACGTGTTGAAGGCGATGATACCTGTGAAATTCTGATTCAAGAAACGTGGTCATAACCTAAGCAAGAAGCTAAACCTGAATATATAATAAATACAAATAACCCACGTAACCAGAAAGCAGAAGGCCGCCTTCAACTCTGCTGATACGTCCGGAACTTTTAAAACTATACATGACAACGATTAATACAAGCGTAAATATAAACATCACAGGCATATCTCGCGTCCAAGTCTGCCCATCAAACTCACCCGGAGCCACCAAAGCAGGCATAGATAAAACTGCCAAAATATTAAACATATTCGAACCAAGCACATTACCAATGGCAAGCTCTGCTTCATTTTTCAATACGCTAACAATGGATGCAACCAACTCAGGTAAACTCGTACCAATGGCTACAATGGTTAACCCAATCACCAAGTCACTCACACCCAAAAGAGTCGCAATTTCTACCGCGCCCCACACCACGATTTTCGAGCTTAGCAACAACACAACCAAACCCACAACAAACCAAAGAACCGATGATTTCATATCTGCATTTTTAGGAATCACGTCGTCAAACTCAGCTTCCAATGCACTATCCCTTTCTCGCAAACCCAAACGCAATAACCAAACAATAAGCAAGACCAAACCAACAATAAGCACCAAACCATACCAGCGAGACAGTTCTCCATCCCACATCAAACTAAGCGCAAGCAGCATAATCAGAAACAACACAGGATATTCGCGTTTTAAAACTTTAGACTGGACTGCAAGTGGGGCGATCAATGCTGTTACACCCAAAACCAACCCAATATTGGCAATATTGGAACCAATCGCATTACCAATACCAAGATTGTTATTACCATCCAAAGCAGCCAACAAAGCAACCAACATTTCAGGCAATGACGTGCACAAGCTAACAATGGTTAGCCCAATAATCATGGGGGGTACTTGAAAGTTTTTGGCGATGCCCGAAGCACCTTCAACAAACTTGTCCGCGCTCCAAACCAAAAGCACCAAGCCAAGCACGATTGCAACACAAGCCATCAGCATCTTTTATTCTCACTTTTCATGACGCGACACACTACCCAGCCTACCTGAAAATGCGACTGCCATCACAAAATACCCTTGAATTATTGTCGCGCATCCTCCATGCTTCCCCTCGTCAATTGGGAGGAGTTTTAATCATGGATTCAAGCACACTATACGCAGCACGCCGCAATATGGTTGAGTATCAAATTCGCTGTTGCAAAGTTTTAGAGCCAAACTTGATTGACCTACTCATGGATTCCCCACGTGAGAAATATGTGCCCGAACATGTGCGTAGCTTGGCATACATGGAAGGCTCTGTGCCTCTACCAGAAAAACAAGAAATGCTCACCCCTCTGCAAGAAGCTCAAATACTTCAAGCCCTGAACCTGCAAGGTTCTGAGCGGGTTCTCGAAATCGGAACAGCTTCCGGTTATTTAACATCACTGTTGGCTCTCCTTGCCGACACCGTGGTCAGCTGTGAAATCCATGAAGAATTGGTTCAGCTCGCAGAGAAAAACTTAAACGATAATGGGATTGATAATGCAAGCATTATGCATGTGAATGCTATGAATGCCGATGCGCTTGCTGAAGCTAACGTGGGTAAAGACTTTGATGTGATTGTTATTGGCGCTGCCATCACCAAAATCCCTGCGCATATCCAAGCGCTTTTAGCAGACAAAGGTCAAATCATGG
>CAMZLX010000037.1 GCA_947311795.1 uncultured Zetaproteobacteria bacterium | reverse complement strand
CACATCACTAAATTTGCCCAATTTGCGCGCGGCTTCCAAAATTTCCACCGCTTTATCGGAACCAGGATGAAAAGGGGCATAACGAATGACCAGCTTCACTTTGCCTTGGTATTGTTTCATGGTGGTTTTGACGGCATCGTGAAATGCGCTGCATGCTTCACATGCGGGGTCCATAAATTCAACAATGGTCACTTTGGCATTGGTGCTACCTAGGCGGGGCGAGTGAAATTTTTCTAAGGCGCTGCTGTTGTCTGCGGCAAGGGCTGTTTTTTCAGCGACTTGGTTGGCATTATACATATATGCCGCACCGCCAAATAAGATAAGCATCAAACCTAGCGTGATGAATAATATTGATTTTTGATTCATGGGTTTAACCTCGGTTTTGCAGCCAGTAGCAGCCCAATGATGGCAGAAAATGCAGCCAATGAGAGCAGGGGAATGGGTAAAAAGCCAAATAAGATCATGCTATCATCATCGCACGGAACACCTTGAGTACAAGGCTTTAAACCTTCAGGAATAAAGCCGTAGAATAGGGCAATATGATAAAGCGTGAATCCCAATCCAAGCATGGCGAGTGGTAATGCATATTTGAGCACGGCTTTATCCAGTGGAAACAGCCCTGTCATCAATATAATGGATAACGGAAAGATACAAATACGCTGATACCAGCATAAAATACAAGGTTCCAAGTGCATGATTTCACTGAAAAACAAGCTGGTTAATGTGGAAGCCATGGCAATCAACCATGCGATAAAAATCAGCAGCCAAGCGGTGTCTACTTTCTGCGCAGGCATCAGTTAACGGTCAGTTGTAAAAACTTACGTTTACCGACTTTGAGCAAATATGAACCTGCTTCAAGTTGGGTGTCTTTATCGGTGAGTTTTTCGCCATCCACAGAGACTGCACCTTGTTTCATCATGCGCATGGCTTCGCCGTTGGATGCCGTCAACCCACCCTCGGATAATGCTTTGACTATCCAAAGCTTACCATTTTCAGCAGTGATTGTTTTTTCAGGAATATCATCAGGAATTTCTTTTTTGGCGAACTGGTTTTCAAAACCATCCCGCGCCGCTTTGCCCGCTTCTTCACCATGAAAACGCGATACAATCAAGGATGCCAGTTGTTTTTTGGCTTCCATAGGGTGCATTGTTTTCACGTCATCCAAATTCACATCAGTCAGCAACTCATAATAACGCATCATCAAGTCATCGGATGCCGACATGATTTTGCCAAATTGCTCTTTGGCAGGCTCTTGAATGCCCACATAGTTGTTCAAGGATTTGGACATCTTGTTTACACCGTCCAAACCTTCCAGCAATGGCATGGTTAGAATCACTTGCGTGGGTTTATCATAAGCTTGTTGCAGTTGGCGACCCATGAGCAGGTTAAACTTCTGGTCATTACCGCCCAATTCCACATCTGCTTCCAAAGCCACCGAATCATAACCTTGCACCAATGGATACAAAAACTCATGGATGGCAATGGCTTGCCCGCCTTTGTAGCGTTTCTCAAAATCATCACGCTCAAGCATTCTGGCAACCGTGGCTTTGCCTGCAATTTGAATCAAATCTGCAGCACTCATTTTACCCAACCATTCGGAATTAAAACGCACTTCCGTTTTGCTTTCATCAAGCACCTTAAACACTTGCTGTTTGTAGGTTTCCGCATTTTGCATCACTTCTTCTTGGGTCAGCGGTGGGCGGGTGGCGCTTTTGCCTGTGGGGTCGCCAATCATGCCCGTAAAATCACCAATCAAGAACACCACTTGATGCCCACATTGTTGAAATTGGCGCAGCTTTTCCAGCAACACGGTATGCCCCAAATGCAAGTCAGGTGCTGTGGGGTCAAAGCCTGCTTTGATGCGCAGCGGGCGACCTTCTTTTTCCGCCAGCTTTAGTTTTTCTTCCAAACTTCCAGCGGGCAGGATTTCCAAAGTGCCACGGGATAATAATTGTATTTGTTGTTCAATGTTCATGTTTTTGTTCCTTACTATTCATGTCGTCATTCCCGCGAAGGCGGGAATCCATATTCTTGATACAGCTCCGTGTTTGGTGGATTCCCGCCTTAAGGTGAATGCTAAAGGCAGAGAGAACACCCTGGGGTGGCGCGGGAATGACGGATATAGGATTACAAGGTATCATTACTTTTCATTTTAGCGGCGGGGGCGGCGATTTTGACCACCATTCCTGTTGCCACCGCGATTATTCCCACCTTGGCGCGGGCGTTTTTCTGCCGCATCACCCGCTTTCAAACCCTCAGCTTTGGCATCAGGATGCGTTGGTTTACCCAATTCAATCATCTCAGGTTTAATTTCTTTGACGGGAATAGATTTTTTGATGTATGCCTCAATTGCAGGCACTTCAAAACAATAGCGCTCACAAGCAAATGAAATCGCAATGCCATCAGCACCAGCGCGACCTGTGCGCCCAATTCTATGCACATAAGACTCTGCATCTTCGGGTAAATCGTAGTTAAACACATGGGTAATATCATCCACATGAATACCGCGACTGGCGACATCGGTAGCAATCAAAAGTTTCAATTCACCTTTGGTAAACATTTCCAAAATTTTCATGCGTTTTCGCTGCTGTACATCGCCTGAAATAATGCCTACATTAAAACCATGTTTGGCAAGGTCGCGGGCTAGCTTTTCACCAGTGCGTTTTTCATTGATAAACACCATGCCACGTTGCACATCCATGCTTTTAAGCAAGTGAATCAACAAGGGTAACTTCTCATCCATGGCGGTGTGATACATGCTTTCCACAATGGAAGCTGCGGTAATATCGCCTGATTCAGCTTGAACTTTTTCAGGGTTGTTCATGTGGTCATAAGCCAATTCCATCACGCGATGCGATAGTGTGGCGGAGAACATCAGCGATTGACGCTCATCATATTTGGGCAAACGATTAAGTAAGAAGCGAAGGTCTTTGATGAAACCCAAATCAAACATACGGTCGGCTTCATCCAACACCATCACGTCTACACATTTCAGGTCGTAGCAATGTTTTTTATGGAAATCAATCAGGCGACCCGGTGTACCAATCAGAATTTCTACACCTGTTTCAAATGGTTTTTGTTGCTTTTCATAATCCACACCCCCAAACACGGCGTGGACATTAATATTGGTGTGTTTGGTGAGGTTGACAGCATCACTGGCAATTTGAATTACCAATTCACGGGTGGGCGCAATCACCAACACACGCGGCTGATTGGTTTTGCGACCTTCTTTGGCAGGGTTTTCAATGATATTTTTGATGGCTGTAATCAAAAATGTAGCGGTTTTACCTGTGCCTGTTCTGCCTTGTCCTGCAATGTCTTTACCAGACATCGTAATCGGGAATGCAATTTTTTGCACAGCGGATAATTCGGTGTAACCCAAATCATCAATGGCATGAAGCAGTGCATTGGGCAGCCCTAATGCTGTAAACTCGGTGTCTTTCTCCGCTTTCCAATCATCATCGGCGACAATGGGTTCGGCAGGTTTGGGTTTAATTTTCTCCATGGGTTTATGCACTTTTTTGCCTTGTGGGCGCGGTTTGCCATGTGTTTTGGGTTGCGATTTATGCTGAGGTTTAGCCTCATCACCTTTTGTTTGACGCGGTTGGTTTTGACGAGGCTTGCGGGGCGGGCGCTTACGCTTGGGTTTGTCTGTCGTATGTTGCTGTTTTGGTTTTTCAGCTTCTTTTGGCGCGGATTGTTCGTCGCTGCTTAATGCACTTTTGATTTTCTTAATCAAACTTGAAATCATGATGTTTCCTTAGTTTTTTCGCTGTGGTCAGCAAAGTTTGGTCTTGGTTCTTGAAGCCCGTATGGGTCTTCGTGGATGATGACTTCAGCATCAGTCCATGTTGCTTTGATAGTGGCTTCCACTTCATCGGCAATGGTGTGGGCTTGCAAAAGATTCAAATGCCCATCCAACTCCAAATGGAACTGAATAAATGTGGTTAAGCCTGCCTTGCGGGTACGTAAATCATGCAAACCTTTCACTTCAGGGTGGGAAAGCGCCAATTGTTTGATATTGGCGCGGTCTTCATCCGACAACTCTTTATCCATGAGCTGGTCAATGGCTTCGGACGCAATTTCCCACGCGCTATGCAAAATATAAAATGCGATACCGATAGCAAACACAGGGTCGAATCCAGCCCAGCCATACATGGTGAGCAATAAAGCGATAATCACACCAACATTGACCAATAAATCTGTTTTATAATGTACTGAGTCCGCAGCGATTGCTGTTGAACCCGTTTGCCGCACGACATGCTGCTGAAATGCAATTAACCCCGCCGTTAGTGCAATGGAAATCATCATGACGATAATACCGACATCAATCACTTCCAGAGGGTGAGGATGCAAAAAGCGGCTGATGGATTCAAGCAATAAAAATAATGATGAACCTGCAATAAACATGGATTGCCCAAGCCCTGCCAATGCCTCTGCTTTACCATGCCCAAAGCGATGTTCTTTATCAGCAGGTTGCAAAGCATGATGCACGGCAAATAAGGTGACCAATGATGCAGCAGCATCAAGGCAGGAATCAATCAATGTTGCCAAAAGCGTGACCGAATCACTCCACATCCAAGCCACTAACTTCGCCGCAATCAAAACAAATGCAACCGATGCCGAAGCATAGGTGGCAAGGCGCATGAGCCGCGCTTGCTTGGCATTCAAGTCGGTTAAGTCAGGCTCGAGCTGATGATGCGAATGGTTATCTACGCTCAAACTTCTCACCTTTGGCAAATATGCGTTCTTGTTTTATCATTTCCAATCCTTGCGTGGGCAATTCCGCTTCAAATTCAGCCACTTCTTCGCGTTTACCCTTGGTTTCAGGGTGTTTTGCAATCAAATATGAACAAATATCGCAATATTCTTCAATGGAAATCTCATACGTGCCAATTTTTCGTGCCACTTTGATGATGTCTTCTTTGTCGTAACCCATCAATGGTGATAGCAGGGGATAGCTGCTGGCATCATAAATAGCATGGATATTATCAAGGGTTTGGCTGGCAACTTGCCCCAAGGCATCACCTGTGACCAAGGCTTTGGCATTCACTTCAGCAGCAATCAAACCGGCGTTGCGAATCATGTGGCGCTTATAGATAATCATGCGGTAACGCGGTGGCGTTAAAGCAATGGCATGGCGTTGAAATTCTTCCAAATCAATCATAATCAGGCGTAAACGCCCTTGGTATAAAGACAATTGCTTGGCAAGATTTTCAATCTTGGTGAAATCGCGATTGATAGTGCTGTTATACAAATGCACAAGGGTGACGCGCATACCGCGTTTCATCATGATATAAGCCGCCACGGGGCTATCAATGCCACCAGAAAACAATACGATTCCATGCCCTGATGTGCCAACAGGCAAACCACCTGCACCTTTGCGTTTGTTGGTGTAAATAAAGGTTTCATCTTCATCTACTTCAACGTGAACTGTGATGTCGGGGTTGTTGATGTCTACGATAAAATCAAATTCGTTTTTAAGAAACCCGCCCACTTCAAAGTTGATTTCTGTGCTAATCATGGGGAAGCGTTTGTAGCTGCGGCGCGAGCGCACAGAGAAGCGTTTACCTTTAAAATCAGCCGGTTTCAAATCAGGAAATGCCGCTTCAATGGATATTTTGGCAGTGGCTTGCATGGCTTCAATATTGGACGGACAAGTGTGAACCACGGCAAAATTGCTGATACCAGGAATAAGTGCCAAGTGGTTGAGCTTGGCTTCGGTGATTTCTTCTAAATGCAGCAGCATTCGCCCGTGTTCTTTATCAATTTTGCTTGTGCCAATCAGTTGTTTGATGTTTTTGGCAAGCTGACGCACAAACTCACGGCGGTTTTTGCCTTTGAGAGCCAGCTCTGCGTAATGAACTAAAATATGTTGCATCAAGCAGAGACCACACCAAAACAACGCGCACAAACTTCGTTGTGAACTTCATGTTCAGGCTGTGCTGGTTTGCTCACCACATAACAACGCGGACATTTGATGCCTTCGGCGGCTGTGATGTTCAGCGCATCGCCAGCTTGTGCTTTAGCAACAATCAACAGTTGCTCATAGCTTTCACCCACAGCTTGCGCAAACGCCATATCCAAATCAGGAACGATCACGCTGGCTGCAACCGATGAGCCGATAACCTTATCTTTTTTGGCAACATCCATTTCCGTGTTGACCAACTCACGCATAGCGAAAAACTTATCCCATGCAGCCGTGTCGATATTCACATCTTCAACGGTGTTAAAGGTTTGCAAATGAATGCTTTCACCGCTTGCACCGGGCAAGAAGTCCCAAATTTCTTCGGCAGTCATGGGCACAATGGGGGCAATCAGACGCACCAAGGTATGTGCGATGTCATACAAGGTGCTTTGCGCGGATAAACGCTGATGCGAATCAGCTTCATCACAATACAAACGGTCTTTAATCACATCTAAATAGAAACCGCCCAAATCTACCGAGCAGAAATTATGCACTTCTTGGTGGATTTGGTGGAATTGATAGCTTTCATAGGATGCGTTCACCTTGTTTGCCACTTCTGCCAAGCGATGCATTGCCCACTGGTCTAGCGGTTTACGTTCAGCCAATGGCATGGATTGTGTAGCATCAAAATTGTCCAAGTTGCTCAACAAGAAACGGAGGGTATTGCGAATCCTACGATACGATTCTGCCAATTGTTTCATGATTTCATCGGACACCCGAATATCTGCCGAATAATCAGCCGAGGCAATCCACAGGCGCAAAATATCCGCACCCATTTGATTAATCAGCTTTTGAGGTGCAACCACGTTGCCCTTGGATTTGGACATTTTGTTGCCATTTTTATCCACGGCAAAACCATGGGTCAACACAGCCTTGAATGGTGCAACGCCACGTGTGCCAATGGATTCAAGCAAGGATGATTGGAACCAGCCCCTATGTTGGTCGCTGCCTTCTAAATACAAGTCGGCAGGTGATTGAAGTTCTTCTCTATGCTCTAAAACACAGGCATGGGTTGAACCTGAATCAAACCAAACATCCAGAATATCAGTTTCTTTTTCAAAATCAGAATCGCCGCAATCGGGGCAAGTCGTGCCATCAGGCAAGAACGCAGCCACATCTTTGGCAAACCAAACATCAGCACCTGCTTGCTCGACTTGCTTTGCAATGCCTTCTACCACTTCTGGTGTGGTCACGGCATGAGAATTGCATGATGCACATTTGATGGCGGTGATGGGTACACCCCAGTTGCGTTGACGCGAAACACACCAATCTGGGCGTTGTTCCACCATACCACGAATACGATTTTCACCCCATGCAGGTGTCCACTCGGTTGATTTAATCGCTTCCAAAGCTTTGTTTCTTAAATCATTTTTATCCATGCTGATAAACCATTGCGGTGTAGCACGGAAAATTAACGGCTTGTGGCAACGCCAGCAATGCGGGTAAGAATGTTTGATTTGGTCGCTTGCCAATAATGCGCCACAGCTTTGCAAATGCTCAACCATGATACTGTTGGCTTTATACACATGTTGCCCTTCAACAACGGGTGTACCTTCTTCAAAAATGCCCGTATCACCCACGGGATTAAAACCTTTGAGTCCATATTTTAAGCCGACTTCGTAATCTTCCTGACCATGACCGGGTGCTGTATGTACACAACCTGTACCTGCATCAAGCGTGACATGCCCGCCCACAAGAATCGGTGCATCCTGGTCTAAATAAGGATGACGGAACTTACGGTTTTCTAAAACAGAACCTTTGAAGTGAGCAACAACTTCACCACTTGCGCCAATATCGCTCAACACGCTGTCTTTCAAACCCTCAGCTAAAATCAAGATTTCGCCAGTAGTTAAATTTTCACATTCGCCAGCATCGGTGATGTTGACGGCAACATAATCCAAATCAGGGCCAACAGAGACAGCAAGGTTGGCAGGAATCGTCCATGGTGTGGTTGTCCAAATCACCACGGATGTATCAGCAGTTAAAGCCGCATCAACATCGCTTAAATCTTCACCCGCTTTGAATTTAACGAAAATAGATGATGAAGTATGGTCTTCATGTTCCACTTCGGCTTCTGCCAAAGCTGTAGCGCAAGAAACGCACCAGTGAACGGGTTTTGCACCTTTGTACAAACCACCATTTTCAAGAAAACGACCAATTTCACGCACGGTATTGGCTTCAAATTTATAATCCATGGTCACATACGGATTTTCCCAATCGCCCGTGATGCCCAAGCGTTTGAATTCTTCACGCTGAATATCAATTTGACCTTTGGCGTATTCACGGCATTCGGCTCTGAATTCAGAATCTGAAATATCTTCTTTTTTGCGTTTTTTCTTTTTAAATTTTTCTTCAACTTTTAGCTCAATCGGCAAACCATGACAATCCCAACCTGGTACATATGGCGCATCAAAACCCATCATGGTACGCGAGCGAACCACAATATCTTTAAGCACTTTGTTGACAGCATGTCCAATATGAATCGAGCCGTTGGCATAAGGCGGGCCATCATGCAGGATAAATTTGGGCGCATCTTTACGCGCTTCACGAATTTGGGCGTAAAGGTTGGCTTCTTCCCACTTGGCTAAGCGTTTCGGCTCATTGACGGGCAAATTACCGCGCATAGGGAAGTCTGTTTTCGGCAGGAAAACAGTGTCTTTATAATTAAAAGTTTCAGGTTTTTTATCGTCTGCCACGGCGTATGGTCTCCAAATTTGTGCATCAAGCTTATATCAAAGACCGCGCAGCATAATCATTCTTGGGGCTTTTGTCTCATTTCTACATATTATGATGTTTTTTGAAGGTGTCCAAAGTGTTTAAATTGGAGTGTCGCCTCCTACCAGACTTGTCCCTGCTTTTATGGTTGGGGTTAAGAAAATGACCAGTTCTGTTCGTTTTTTATTTTTATAGGTACTGGTAAACAAGCTGCCTAAGAATGGAATATCTCCCAGAAGCGGAATTTTTCGTTCGCCTTCGCTAATCTTGTCTTGAATAAGGCCGCCAATCATAACTGAATCGCCATCCTTAATGCGAACGAGAGTTGAGGCTTGTTTGATGTCGAGTATGGGCGCGGTTGAACCCAGTGGAGATGTGGCAGTGCCAACAAGCCGCGTGATGATGGGTGATACATCCAGCATAACCCATCCAGATTCGGATATTTGTGAGGTGACGGCAAGCACTAGCCCGATGGTAATGACACGAACATCTTCGGTGACAGTGGCTGCAGAGCCCCCTGTGCCAGGGGTGGTGGTTTGGCTAAAGAAAGGCTGCTCTGTCCCCACCTTAATCATGGCAGACTGGTTGTTGAGTAAAAGTAAACGAGGTTGTGAAATCATATTGACCTCACCTTGTTCTTTAAGCGCACTAATAATTGAGGACACTTGATTGGTAGGCGAGTTATTTTGCCCAGACAAGGTGGCGGTGATGGCAGGTAGTGTTCCCACTGGCGTTAAGGCAGTCTGAATGCTCGTGTTGATATTCAATAGGCTTGAAGAAGCGATACGTGTCCAGTCAATACCAAGGCTATTATCGTTAGACAGTGAAACTTCCACGATACGAGCTTCGATTTCTACTTGTCGATGTAATGCACCTTGAATACTGTGTAAGAAACGAGCCACTTCTTGAATGTGTTTATGTTGGTCAGTGACTTGAATTGTGCCCGATAGCTTGTCTATGACCAAACGCCCATTCTTAGAGAGTAGCTTTTGAAGTTGGGTATCAAATTCTTGCCAAAAGTTCACTTGGTCTTGATTTGAAATAGACATGGATCCTGCTTGTCCGCTTGTGCTTGAAGATGTGACTTGTGCCTGACTTGAAGACACGCCTGTTCGCGCCATTCGAATATAATCGACTTGAAAGGTTTGTGTATGAATATCCTGAATATAAATGGTTCCATTGCGCTTTTCCCAATATAAACTTAGAGGGTCAAGTAGAGCTTTCATGGCTTGTTCAAAGCTTAGATTGCGGAACTGCACATTGATCGTGCCGTTCATTGTTTCGTGAGGGATAATATTTAAGTTGTTTGCCCGTGAAAACATAGCCAATGCTTTTTTGAGTGAAATATTACGCGCTTTGAAGCTGTAGCGTTTGCTGTCTGTGGGTGCTTTTTTCAGCACTTTATTGGTTGATGGAAGCTGACTTAGCTTTAGCGGTGTTGTGGTGGCTTGTGCCTCATGGCTGTATTTGAGCATTGTCGTTTTGCGGTTGTCACGCTCTTGTTTTTGCTGCGCTGTGCTGGCGCAGGCTGATAAAAGAAGCGTAAGACAAAGGATGAATGGCTTGGTATAGAGTGTTGTTTTCATGGTTATCTCCTAGAGTCCCATTGCAGTGTTTGTGTGCTGTGGTTCTTGATATTTTTTAGAAAAATGCTGTCTTCATGTATCGCGGTGATGATGTAGTTTTGTATGCGATCATGAACAGCAAGCGTCTGACCATTAATCAGTACTACAGGCTGGGAACCTTCATGCAATATGGCGTACAGGCGCAAAGGTTTGTGTTTCTTGGGCATGGTTTTGCGTTGTATGGTTTGGCTAAAAGGATTGAGGTTTGTTGCTTCGACTTGCCAGACTATGGATGAATATGTTTTTTTGGGGAGACTACTGGCTTCTGTGGGGCTAGTGGAGAGAAAGTAGGACATACCCGCCAAATTTTGCAAGTTTGCAGCTGCATTTTTGGATAAGAAAGGCTTGATAGTGTTGTAAACAGAGAGTATTGCAATGATACTCATGAGCACAACAAAAATAGGTTTCTTTAATAACTTTTTCATGGCTTTATACCTTTAATATTGTGGGCTAAAGAGGTCAGCATGTTCATGGTTATAGTAACATTTATTGCTTTTTGATTGCTTGCGTTGGCATGAATGGAGATAAGGGAGAACTTTTGGTGTTTAAGCAACATAAAGTGAAGCTGCTTCATGATACTGTCCCAAACTTTATGCTCTGCTACATTAGGCTGAGACGCAAGGAGGATTGTGGTTTTAATATTCGCCAAGTTGTCTGAATATAATGATGTGATGGGTTCCGGCTTGTCTAATTTGTAGCGCAAAGATAAACCATTTTTTGTAGCTTCTTGTGCAAGATTCTCCAATAAAGAGGAAATACCAGCATAGCCGATAACAATGTGAGACCTGGCGGCTTTTAAGGCAGAAATTTCAGTGGTATTGTTTTCGTTCCATTGCGTATCACCATTTAATATTGCCTGTTCAATGAGTGCTAATGCGGTCGTGGATGCATCATCTTTAATACGCTTCAACTGTTTTTCTAAACCTGCGATGTTTGTGGCGACTTGGCTGGGCACGATTTGTTCGGATAGTTGTTTTTTATAGTACGGGATTCGGACTTCAGATGTATAATAGAGTTGCATACATGAGATAATCAAAAATATGAATGTTGTGATGTACTTGTTTCGATGCTGTTTAACGTCATACTGAATCAACTGAAGCCATTTACCCAAGCTAACATATAAGGGAGGACTAGGCGGTGCTGCATAGCGCATTTTAGAAGCAGTATTCATGGTTATATTTCGCCTTTGATGGTGAACACCAAGTCATGCGTTTTCTGGCTTGTGTTGATGGCCTCAAACCATTGCTGATGCCAATGTTCTGTGATTTTGATATTTGAAGATAAAGCTTCTAAATTTTTTTCGAATTGAATTAGCTGTTTTGGTGCTTGTGTTGCGTGTCCTAGAAACCTACCTTCGATTGTAAAGTGCCACCTGTTTTGATCAAATGTGATGCGAGTATCCTTTAAGATAATATTATGCGGTATGATGGAAGGCAGTTCATTTAAAAACCACCCACCTATGGGAAAGCGTTGGTT
>CAMZLX010000036.1 GCA_947311795.1 uncultured Zetaproteobacteria bacterium | reverse complement strand
GTGCCAATTGAGCCAAGCAGTGCTTCTCCATAATGCACACCAACCCCCACATCGAAATTCACATCTTGGCTGTCTTTAATCGCTTGTTGAATCTCTAATCCAGCTTGCACCGCACCTTGTGAAGCATCTTTGGGGAACATTGCCATGATTTCATCACCGACAAACTTATCAATCACCCCATCATACTTGTGAATAATATCGGCTTGCAGCTCAAACAATTGATTTAAGTTTTCAACCACGACAGCAGGTTCTTCATTTTCCGAATAGCTGGTAAAACCACGAATATCGGAAAAGAAAATCACAATATGTTTCATCTCGCCTTTAAATAGCTCTTTTTCTTCAGTCACGGAGCTATAAATCGCTTCCGTGGTTGACTTGGATAAGTATTTTTCCATCTGTTCACGCACTTTAATCAGCAAGCATGTGTTCATGGTAATCACTTTGTCTGCCTTAAACACAATCCAAAACAGCATGACATTAAACAATAGGAAGATTAAAGTCGGAATCACTAATGCTTCTTTTAATGCCTCAAAAACCATAGTTTCAAAGCGCGTCACATCCTCATAAACTTCCATCACGCCCGCCACCGAACCATCTTCTTCAAATGCAGGAATATAAACTTCAATAAAGCGTTTGCCATCAGGTTCCTCCTCTTGTTTAGAGAAGCTTTTACCTTGCAGCGCTAGCTGAAAGCCTTCACCTTGAGTATCATCATATAAATCACCTTCATTGTATTGATCTTCATGGTCATACAAAATGACCCCTTCACGGTTAAACACTTTCACCTTGGCAAAACCAAAGTCAGTCTTAATCAACTCATCCATTTTCTTTCGTAACTTAACTTGTAAATCAGGGTGTTCGACAATATTTTCAAAATCTGCTTTGTTTTCTTCCAACACATGCTGGTGTACATCACGATAAAACACGCTGCCCTTCTCAATAAGGTGTCCAATATACTGCTGATGCAGTGCATGACGTTCTGCATGAATAAAAAAGGAAAACAACATGGCATAAAAAATAATACCACCTATCCCCGCATAAATAATGTAATAACGCTTTAATGGGTATGCTTTATCAAAAAAGTGTGGTATTTTTTTATTCAACAGTTGCTCATCCTTAATATAAAATTCATGCGAAGCCTATAGCAATCGTTATCATTTAGAAAACATCACTATAAAAGTATGCATGGTTGAAAATCATTCATGCTGACCTTACATTGGTCAAAAGTTTTATGAAGAAACAAAGGAGTTTGAAAACATGAAGTCATTTAAAGGCATTGCCCTACTGATTATCACCAATATCTTAATTATGGTGACCTTAGCCATTACAGCCAACGTATTGGTTTATTTTGTCTTGCCTCAATTTGGCATTGATGTGCGCGGCAGCTTTGAAGCGCGACAACTGATGTTTGCCGCAGTATTTGGTTTTGGTGGCGCATTTATTTCGCTTTGGATGTCCAAATGGTTTGCCAAACGTGGCTATAAAATGCAACAAGTGGTTAACCCAACCACAGCCAAAGAAAAGTTAGTTTATGAAACCGTTGAGGCTTTAGCTGAGCGCGAAGGCATAAAAATGCCAGAGGTTTGGGTGTATTGGGATGATGTGCCCAATGCATTTGCCACTGGCCCTAGCCGTAACAACTCTATGGTTGCCGTGTCCTCTGGTCTTGCTACCAATTTATCAGACAATGAATTAAAAGCCGTGCTTGCCCATGAAGTTGGGCATATTGCCAATGGTGACATGGTGGCGACCACTTTATTACAAGGCTTGATGAACACCATGGTTTATTTTGCAGCAAGTATTATTGCGCGTTTTGTTGCCAATGCTGTGGCTCGTGATGGTGAACCCAGTCATATGGTGTATTTCATCGTGGACATCGTGTTGCAAATTGCGCTATCCATCCTCGCATCTATCGTTATTTTTGCATTCTCACGCAAACGCGAATTCAAAGCGGATGCGTATGCAGCCGATGCTTTGGGTGCAGAATCGATGATTAGTGCTTTGCAAAAAATTGATGCTTTATCACGCCAGTCGGTTGAATGGGAACAACGTGAGTCTCGCGAAGATGCACTTGCAACCATGAAAATCTATGGCGCTCATGGCGGCATGAAAGGATTGTTTGCCACCCACCCAACCATTGAAGACCGTATTGCAGCATTGCGTAACCGCAGTTAAGCTTTAGGCATGTCTCATGCCTCGAAAAATACACCGCATCAATCCATTGCCATTCTGATTATTGGCAATGAAGTATTGTCGGGGCGCACACGCGAAGCCAATGCTTGGTTTGCAGCTCAGAAGCTTTTTGAGGTTGGCTGCAAATTAAGCGAAGTGGTGATTGTGCCTGATATTCATGATGTGATTGTCTCAACCTTGCAACGCTTGCATCAGCAATATGATGCGATCATCACCAGTGGCGGCATTGGTCCTACCCATGATGATATTACCATGCAAAGTGTGGCAGATGCGTTTGCTGTGCCGCTCTTGGAACATGCCGACACCATTAAACTGATGACCGACTTTTATGGCGAAGATGCACTCACCGAAGGGCGCAGGCGCATGGCGCGATTGCCCGAGGGTGCGCAGCCTATCCTGTGTGAGCAATCTATTTGCCCGGGCGCATATATAAACGATGTTTATGTTTTTGCAGGTGTACCGCATATCTTTGCCTCACAATTGGAGTCAGTGCTCGACCATTTTAATACAGGGCAAGGTTTTATCCGCCAAGAGATTGAAGCCAACCTGCCTGAGAGCAGCTTTGCTCATGAACTCAGCAATATTCAAAACCAATACCCTGATATAGAAATTGGCTCATATCCTGGGCGCTGTGGCAACCGACCCACAGGAAAGATTTGTATAAGTGGCACAGATAAAGTAAAAATCAGCCAAGTTACACAACACATCCAACAGATGTTAGAGGACAAACAACAGCAATGAAACTCAATAAACGCGACACTATTTTTCTGCTTATCGTGGCAGGCGTAATCATTTTCTTAACCGTGGGGGCAACAGAACGCACCACCAAATCTGTACCTGATAATGATACGCATAAAAATGTAACCTCTCGGGCGCAATGTATGGCTTGCCATGGTGTTGAAGGCGTTAAACCTCAACCACTTGGCCATCCTAAAGCCAACCAATGCTTCCAATGTCATACCCAGCCTGAACATTGGGTTGGCAGCAGCAAGAAATAATGCAACGCATTGGCATCATCGCCAAACAGCAGGATGCATTTGCCTTAAAAACAGCATGTGAACTGAGCGCTTGGTTACAAGCCAAAGATTTGCATGTGGTAGTCACACCTGAAATTGGTGAACATAGCCAAGCCAGTGTTTCACCTTTGTCCGACATCGCTCAGCAAGTTGAACTTATGGTGGTACTTGGCGGTGATGGAACCTTATTGCAAACAGGGCGCTGTTTTGTAGGTTCAGGCGTTCCTATTCTCGGTATCAACCTTGGTCGTTTGGGTTTTCTCACCGATACCCCTTTGAGTAATATGTTTGATGTGATGGATGATGTTTTGGCAGGTAATTTTAAAGCAAAAAAACATTTCGCCCTGCACGTTGAAGTCACCAACAATAATCAAATGGTTAATTCAGGCATTGCCATGAATGATGTGGTGCTTCAACGCAATGACCATCCACGTATGATTGAATTTGAAATGTATTCGTGTGAGCAGCTCGTCTTTCGCTTGCGTGCTGATGGCATTGTGATCGCCACGCCCGCAGGCTCAACGGCTTATGCTTTATCCGCAGGTGGCCCTATTGTGCATCCTGAAATTGAAGCTATCAGCGTTGCTCCCATTTGCCCCCACACTGTATCCAATCGCCCGATTATGCTGCCTGCATACAATGATATTCGCCTTGCTTTGATTGATAGCCCTGCACCTGCGGCACTCAACTTGGATGGGCAAGTTCACTCCACGCTCAACGTGGGTGATAGCGTACGAATCAAACGCGCGGGTGATATAACACTGGTCTATTTGGAACACTGGCATTATTTTGAAGTCTTGCGTAATAAATTAGGCTGGGCTGGGCAACAGTAAATGATTGTTTCTTTGCACGTGCAGCAGTTCGCATTGTTTGAACATATCGAACTTGAACTACAACAAGGCATGACAGTGTTCACGGGTGAGACAGGTGCTGGCAAATCAATTCTTGTCGATGCCTTGGGTGCTGTGTTTGGTGCGCGAGCGAATGTGGATTGGGTGCGTCATGGTGCAGACAAAGCTGAAATCATTGCAGAAATTGAATCGAATGATAATCGCCTGCTCGATATGTTGAGTGAGCAAGATATTGATGTGGATGATGGCATCATTATTCGCCGTGTGATTACAAGTGAAGGTCGCTCACGTGCTTGGATTAATGGTGTACCTACATCTGCAGGTATTTTAAAGCACATCGGTAGCATTTGTTTTGATTTGCATGGGCAACATGAACATCAAACCTTGATGCAACCTGAGTTTCAACAGCAAATCATTGATGCTCGTGTGGCTCAGTCCATCAAAGATAAAGTAAGTTCAACCCATTCAGCTTTGACCAACATCAACAAGCGGTTAAACGATTTGCATGGCAATCGCAATGACGCCATCCAAAAAGAAGCGTGGATGCGTGAAGAATTGGTGCGCTTGGAAGCCTTAAATATTGAAGAAGGTTTGGAAGAAAGCTTGGATACAGAATGTGATGCCATGCGTAATATTGAGCAAGTGCAACAAGCTGCAGCTACAGCATTAAACCTCTTTGATGAGCAAGAAGTGAATGTGCGCAGTTTGTTGGGCGAAATATCGCATCAGGTCTCCGCGGTTGCTGAACATCATGTTAGCCTCAAAGAAGCCGATGATTTACTCAATCAAATGGATGCGCTTGCCAGTGAAGTGACCCCTTATTTACAAGATGTGTTGAACACACATGTGGATATGAGCGCACTGCAGCAAACAGAAGACAGGCTTGCTGATTTGCGCGCAGCCAAACGCCGGCATGATACAGATGAAGCTGGTTTATTGGCGTTGATGCAATCATGGTTAAATGCTTTAAGTGCGCTAGATACCGCATCTTGGGATGAAGAAGCCCTGAAGTCTGAACAAGCACAATGTGAAGCAGCCTATCAAGAAGCAGCCCAAGCTTTGCATGATGCAAGAATCAAAGCTGCGAACATCTTGATAAAGAACCTGCGCCCTTTCCTCGACCAACTCGGTTTAAAAAACATGCAACTTCAAGCTTCAATTGTCGCCCAAGATGATAAACAAGCATGGAAAGAAGATGGCTGGGATAACATCAGCTTGCTTGCTGCTGCCAATATCGGCGAGCCATTCAAAAGTTTGGCAGATACAGCATCGGGTGGTGAATTAAGTCGTTTGGTGCTTGCGCTCAAAGGTTGCGGAGCTTTGGAGAATGAGCCCGACACAGCTATTTTTGATGAAGTCGATGTCGGTATTGGTGGCGAAACGGGTTGGTGTGTTGGCGAGCTTTTAAAAAATATGGGTAAGGACAGGCAAGTGTTTGTGGTTTCTCACTTGCCGCAAGTCGCCGTTTGCGCTCACCAACATATCGCTATCCAGAAATCAGTCGTGGACAATCGCACCAAGACGGAACTCTCTCCCCTAGCCGATGAAGCAAAGGAACAAGAAATTGCGCGTATGCTGGGTGGTGTGAACCATGAAAGCCTCAATCATGCGCAAACCATGCTTCAGCGCGGACAAAATTCATGAACCAACCCTCCGTTACCATACGCCAAGCCCAAGTCCAAGATGTTGCACACATCTATCAACTGATGCTGCCATTCATGCTGGATAAAACCCTAATCATGCGTGATGAAGATGATATTTTTGAACACCTTCAAGAGTTTGTCGTCGCTTTAAGAGACGGTGAATTGGTTGGTGTATCTGCACTGCATATTTACGGTTCAAATCTAGCAGAAATTCGTTCCTTGGTGGTTTCACCCAAAGCACAACGCCTATCTATCGGACATAAACTGGTCAAAGCTTGTGAGGACATGGGCAAGGAGCTTGGCGTTACACGCATATTTGCATTAACTTATATTGATAAGTTTTTCTTGGCTCAAGGTTATGCAGTCGTAGCCAAAGAAAGTTTGCCACAAAAGGTTTGGACAGTATGTATTCATTGCCCCAAATTTAGTCATTGCGATGAGATTGCCGTGGTTAAAGACCTTTAGTCACCACATACCCTTAAACAACTGAAAATCATTATGAATAAGATGAATTACAAGGTGATGTGAAAAGCATACGCTGTTTGTATGCTTAAGCAGCACAACACCACCAAACGTTTATTGCGGACGATTCAGCAAAGGGTCAGTTTGTCCTAGTTCTGCAAACCCTTGGTTCCTGAAATGACATGAATCGCAATGTCCGCAAGGTGTGCCATCGTCTTTGGGGTCATAACATGAGCGAGTCATGGCATAATCCACACCCAACGATAAACCCAACTTGATGATTTCTGATTTATCCAACTGCAATAAAGGCGCAACCACTTCAAAATCAGCACCTTGAACTCCAGCCTTGGTTCCCAAAGCAACGGTTTTGGCAAAGGAGTTGAGAAACTCGGGTCGGCAATCTGGATACCCTGAATAGTCCACCACATTGGCACCAATCACCAACTTGTTTGCACCCACTGTTTCCGCAAAGGCTGCTGCCAAAGATAAAAAGATAAGGTTGCGCGCTGGCACGTATGTTGAAGGGATACTTTTCGATTCCGCTTGGTCTTTGGGCACATCCAAGTCACTGGTCAGTGATGAACCACCAATGGCTTGCAAATCCACAGCAATCACCTTGTGTTGCGTAGCTTCAAAGAAACTTGAAATCTCTTCCGATGCTTGAAGCTCCACCACATGCCGCTGCCCATAATCAAAGGCAATGGTATAACATTCCCAACCTTGATGCTTGCTTGCCCATGCCAGTGCTGTAGCAGAGTCTAAACCACCTGATAACAAGACTACGGCTTTGTTATTTAAACCTGAACTCATACGCCTGTTGTCTCCGCACCCCAAATATATTTATGCAATTGTAGCTGCATACGCACTGGCAAATTATCTTGCACAACCCATGCTGCCAAGTCTTTCGGATTGAGTGAACCCCATGTGCATGACATCAGCACCGTACACTTATCAGCCAAATCATATTGAACCATGATGCCTTTTGCCCAGTCATAATCGTCACGGTTGGTCAGCACAAATTTAATTTCAGTATTTTTGGGCAAGATTGCCATGTTTTGCCAGCGGTTGCGTTCAACCTCTCCACTTCCTGGTGTTTTAATATCAAGAATAATCGAAACTTTGTTCGGCACTTTTGAAATATCATGTGCGCCTGCTGTCTCCAGTTGTACATGTTGATATTGTTTCACCAGCTCATCTAGCAATGAGATACAATTTTTCTGTGCTAGAGGCTCACCCCCTGTAACTAAAACAAGTGGTGTCTTGGAAGAAAACAACCCTTCCAAAATCGTTTCAAAGCTTTGACTTTCCCCTGAATCCAAAGGAATAGCCTGCGGTGTATCACAATACACACAACGCAACGGGCAACCCGCAAGGCGAACAAATGTGCATGGCATACCTGCCAAAGTACTTTCGCCTTGAATGCTTTGATATATTTCATGAATGCGAAGCGATTTCGCAGGTGTAGTATTTATTTCTTCACCTCAGAAGGTTGGGGCAATAATTTGAGTTCTGCGCGTGCGCGCTCAGCTGTGCGTCCGTCTGGGTACACATTAATTACACGTTGCAGGGTTTTTTTCGCTTGCTCAAAATACTTCATATTTTTATATACTGATGCCATTCTTAGTAATGCCGCCGCATGTTTGCTGCTTTTAGGGTATTGATTGGCAACCACGGTAAACGATTCAAGTGCTTCTTCGTTGCGCAACAAGGCAACAAGACTTTCCCCCAACCAATAATAGGCTTGGTCAGTGTATTCACCCTTAGGGTGGGCTTTAATCACTTTCACAAACCCAGCTGAAGACTCATCATACCGTCCACTTTTCAGTGCCAAATATGCTGCCGTATAGGCATTTTTTTCATCATTACTATTAACGGTTAATGATGTGTTTGTTTTTGCTACGGATACTGGTTTTGCCTTTATAGCTAGTGTTGGCACCGGTGCCAATGTTGCCGAAAGTGCATCAAGGCGTTTATTCAATGATTTCTTGCGCTTAGGTTTTCTTTTGTTTGCTTGTTTAACCGATGACTTCTTATTTTTCTCAACCGATGCTTCAAGCATGGCTATTTTTGTTTGTTGCTCAGCATTTGCGCGTTCCAAATCTAAAATACGCTGGTCAAGCAAGTCTAACTTGTCTTGTAGTTTAGCATTACCCACATGGACATCTTGTAAAGACTGTACAATCAGCGGTTTATCTGCAGACCAAGGTTCAGGGTCAGGTTTTGTGGTTACACACCCTGTCAAAAGAACCAAAGATAAAGCCACCGACAACGTCGATGGCTTTAACATATTTTTACACAACTTCACGTTGATAATAATATCGCTACGAATTAACGGTTAACAATATCACCATGACGATTTTGCGCCCAGCAAGCTTCGCCAGAACGAGAACATACAGGACGTTCTTCGCCGTAAGAAACTGTATCAATACGTGTACCATCAACGCCATTAGCAATTAACATATCACGAACTGATTTTGCGCGTTCTTCGCCCAAAGCTAAGTTGTATTCACGGCTACCACGGTCATCGCAGTTACCTTCAACAGTAATATTTACATCAGTATTTTTGTTCAACCATGCTGCATAACCTTTAAGAATGGTTTCGCCAGCCATGTCAATCTTTGCACTATCAAATGCAAAGAACACAGAGTTGGTTGAAGGTTTCATCGCTGCTGCACGAGCCGCTGCATCTGCCGCTGCTTTGTCTGCTGCTGCTTTATCTGCAGCTGCACGAGCCGCTGCATCTGCTGCTGCTTTGTCTGCTGCTGCCTGTTGGTCTGCTTTATTGATGCTACTATTCATAGTACCATCATCTTTTTTACCACTACAACTTGCGAGTGTTAAGCTTGCTGCAGCCAGTGCAATCAAAGCCAATTTTGAATATTTTTTTAAATCCATGGTTTTCCCCTTTTTTTCATTAATGATATAACTTTCGAAACAATACCAAAGCAAATTCAACAATAAAAAACGTAGACTGTCTACCTTTTGTTTCAGCAAAGTTTTTAATACCTGCATAATAACAGTTCATATTAATAATTGTTGTGATTTCCCTCATGTTTCTTTAATCTTTCTCCGCTAGAGTTTGCACTGTCAATGTCGATAGTTTGACACCTAAGGAGTTTGAATATGAAGTTAAGC
This sequence comes from uncultured Zetaproteobacteria bacterium, assembly GCA_947311795.1. GTDB lineage: Bacteria > Pseudomonadota > Zetaproteobacteria > Mariprofundales > Mariprofundaceae > Ghiorsea. Next base: position 2,745 of record CAMZLX010000036.1, on the reverse strand, counting down.
AAAGGAACACTAATTACCATAAGCCTAATACTTTCAAGTATATCTTTTGCCCAATTAGTTAATGCTAAAGCAAATTACCCTTCAGGGCAGCCAATCATTTACAACAACGCCATTGGCTGCACTTCTTGCCATAGTGGAACACCACAAACAGAGAATAACGCCAACACAACATACGGTATTCTTTTTGGTAATGCTTATGATGATGACAGAGGTACACTTGCTTCTGCTTATCTCTCACTTGAGCGCTACGACATAGATAGGGATGGATTTAGTAATGGTCAAGAGCTTCGCCAAACCTCTGGATACTTCAATTCTTCAACTTTAACGCCTGCTTTAACAGCACCTGACATTAATGCGGGAAATGTCATGGCTAAAGCTGTGAGTGCTGGCGCTGTAGCTGTACTTACAGATCCAGGTACTTCATTTTTAAATGATATGGCGACTTTTGAAAGAACCACATTAGGTGTACCTCTTACTACAACTGATTTTATGTATAAGTTTGGTGGTATGCAGGCTGGAGCTACAGGCACCTTCTACGATGAAAACAATACTCCAATAGCTGCAAATTCTGCTGATGGTATTTTTGCTGCCAACCTTATCCCTGCTGACACAACACTTGACGGAAGTATGCGTGTAACAGTTAAAGATGATGGTGTATTTGATTTGTATTCACAAGCCGCATTCATCCGTATTGCTAAAGCGCGTACACCTGCTTTTACACCTGTGCCTAACCCCGAGCTAATAAACCCTAATGCTCAAATTGATCCTTATGCAGTTATTAGTTCCTCAGCTACAATTGATAATTATGCGGTCATTGATGCATATGCCATTGTTGATAACAATGCGACAGTTGGTGCTTATTCACATGTAGGATCCTATGCCTTTATTCCAGCAAATATTTCTATATTCGCCAGCGCACTGGCTACCGATCCTTATGCAGTAGTTGACCCATACGTTGAAGTCAAATCAAGCATTACAACCCCTGGCACAACATCACTGCCTAATGGTGTAGGTTATGTTAAAGCAACATTCTCTATCACAACAACTGCGCCACTCATTCCAAGTATTGTTGGCGGCAGTGATGGTAATGAAGGTGGGGATAGTGCAGGTGGGCTGCACTGCATGACCACAGGACTTGGCTTGCAAGGTCTTATGTTCTTAAGCTTATTTGGTACAGGTTACTTACTCCGTCGTAAGAAAAAATAATTTCATTTCTCCTCAATGAAGTTGGGCTCTTGTAGAAATACAAGAGCCTTTTTATTGTCCCATATTAAGGTTCGTTCACTAAACTTTAACGACGACTTAAATCATGATCTATACCTTTTCTCCACCTGAGGAAGTATTATGAAAACAAAACTATTTTTATTAACAACATCTACAGCCATTCTATCAAGCTTATTTTCAATACAAGCCCAAGCAAAGTCTGGTTTCATCGCCCTGCAACCAGCAGCTTATAATGGTGTCATCAGTTGTACATCATGCCATGCAAGCTCAGCCGCTAATGGTGGTAATGTTACTCAGCCTTACGGCGTGTTATTCAAATCAAAAGTTGGATACAACAATGTCTCCACCGCAGGTTATATTTCTTTAGAAGGTTATGATTCTGACGGTGATGGATTTACCAACGGGCAGGAAATCTATGGTTTCTCTGACTTTAACACACCCATCAGTAAACCTATTTTAGGTTTTGGTTCCTTATCCTCGGGTTCTGCATCTGCAAAGGTTTTAGTTAACGAGACCATTTCCAGTATTACTCAAACTTTAACGACTCCTGCAAGTGTCCATGCTCTCTTGGTGAGTGGTGAAAGAAACATCGGCGGCACAGTTGACCTAACACTTGCAAACCCAACGTTAAACAGCGTTACGCCAACACTTTTATTTAATACAGGTGGTCTAGCAACTTCTGCCAAAGCATATTTTATTGATACCAATAACAATGCTTCTTTAATCACAGGAACAACTGTAAATAAAAACGGTAGTATTACTATACCACTAACCGATGAAGGTGCATATGATACTTATTCACAAGCCAATTATATTGCACTAACCAAATCGCGCACCCCTATCATCGATGCCACTGCTGTCATTAGCCCATATGCAACAATAAGCCCATACGCTGTGGTTAGCCCTGGTGCTACAATTAACGACTATGCAACAGTAGGTGCATATGCTTTGATTGGTGCAAATGCCATTGTCGACACTTATGCTGTGGTTGATGATTATACTGAAGTCTTAGCAGGAGCAACTGTTGCTGCCAACACGACGGTATCCATGCCAACAACATTTACTGGAATCATTCAAACGAAAATTGCCGTCGCAACAGTCTCCCCTGTTGGTGCAGGGAGTGGTACGGCAGGTGGCGGTACAGACACACAAACTGGACAACTTCATTGCATGTCTTCAGGTCTTGGTTTGCAAGGTCTTATATTCTTAAGCTTATTTGGCGCGGGGTATTTACTTCGCCGCAAGAAAAAATAATTTCATCTCCTCAATGAAGTTGGGCTCTTGTAGAAATACAAGAGCCTTTTTTTATGACAACTCGGATAATTTCCAGCGTGGGTTGGCATCCCAATCATTATGAATGGTTTGCCCTTGTTTAAAGCGCATAGCACCCACATAAGCAATCATACCTGCATTATCGGTGCAGTATTCAAAGCTGGGCACATAAAGCTTAATACCTTCTTGTTCTGTTACTTCATCTAGCATAGTTCGCAGAGTTCGGTTGGCTGCAACACCACCTGCAAT
>CAMZLX010000035.1 GCA_947311795.1 uncultured Zetaproteobacteria bacterium | reverse complement strand
GTTTGAATGCCGTGGCACCAGTTGTGGCCCAGGGTGGCAAAACTTTCTCGTCGAAAAATAGCAATCTCAGAAGTGCTATTTATTTTTCTTAGCACCACCAAAAGTTAACCAATATACTCCAATTAATACAGTTGGTGCCCAAATAAATACTCGTTTCAGTGTGTAGTTTGGCCAATCAATACCAAAAATGGAATCAATCGCAAATAATAGAAGCCAAAGCATCAGTAAACCAATAAGCGCTGCTTTAAGTGTCGTTAAATTCATCTTTTCATCCTACCATATATATCAAAAAAAAGGCGGCCATATTGGCCGCCTTTCATATTTTACACACTAAACCTTATTCAGGTTCAGCATCCATACCGCCACCCATTTGGTGTACACGAACAGCCAAAATCTTGATTGTTGTTTCATCAAGACGACCGCCCCATGTAGGCATTGTACCTTTACGACCATTGGTAATGGTTTCTTTAATGGTAGCCAAATCGCCACCAAAACGCCAAATACCATCAGTGAAGTTCACAGCGCCTGTATCAAAGTCACCATTTTTCATAGAACCTTGACCGTTTGCAGCATGGCAACCTGCACAAGTTTCTTGGTACAAGTCATTTGCAGCTGCAAATGTTGGGTTATCCGCGCCTTTGGTTAAGACACCATCTTCATCAAGTTCTGCATCACCAGTTGATAAACCGTCATGAATAAATGTTGCCAATTTATCAATGTCCGCAGACGTTAGCTCATCATTACCACCTTTGGGTGGCATTTCAGCTTGGCGACCATCAGCAATCGTTTCAACGATTTTTGCAGGCCAACCACCAAACAACCAATCATCATCCGTTAAGTTTGGAAATGATTCGCCAGGGTGGTTTTTATTCAAGGTACCTTGACCACCAGAACCATGACATGCTGCACAGTTATCACCGAACAACACCACAGAGCGACCCAATGCAAATTGACGCATATTGTCATCCGCAATAATGTCTTCAACCGACATGGTTGCCAGTTTCGCCATATTATCAGCGCGAACGCCTTCAATTTCAGCTACGTCATCACGCATTTCATTGATGGCAGTCCATGCATCCAAATACTTTCGATCGCCAGCCTTGATTTTAAGTTCACTAAAACCTTTGGCTTCCAGTGCAGAAATTTCTTCCTGCGTCCAGTTCTCACCTTTGTAGTAAGGGTTACCATTAACCATAGACATAATGCCTTTCGAGTGTCCGTGAACAAACATTTCTGCTCCCGTAATACTGTTGATTGCACTTTGCATCTTAAGGTTTAGCGGTGTTGATGGATAAATGATGTAATAGCAAGTTACGAAGGTAAGACCTGCATAGAATCCCCAAGCCCACCACGTTGGTGGTTTATTGGTTAATTCTCTAATGCCGTCCCACTCATGGCCTGTGCTGCCATCATTTGGAGCGTTATGATCACTCATGTTTTCCCTCCTCGGAAATATTTTCATTATTGTCATCGAAAATAATATTTTTTTGATTTGAATATTCTTCATCCTTTTTACGGAAGAAAGCCACATAGGCAATCGCCGTAAAAAGGCATATGAGAATGGTTAACGTACCAAAGCTCACGTATTACTCGCGGTAAGGTTGACCGAATTTATCATGATAATAATCGACACCTTCCTCAAAATGCACTGAAGTTCCAAGCATTTGTAAATACGCAACCAATGCATCCATTTCAGTGATGTCAGAAGCATCACCATCAAAAGCACGTACATTAAGCTCTGTAGGCTCAAATGAATCAGTCCATTGAATCACTTTACCATCATGTTCCCAAGTTTTACGTTCATAACGAGCGCGAAGGTCATCTTCGCCATCGCCATCATCAACGCCTGCTTGAGCTTTCAAATCCGCTTCCCAATTGGCAATATCATCAGCGCTATAAGGCACATTCATCATTGCCAATACTTCCATACGTCTTTTGGTCAAGCTTGTATCCAGCTTACGCTCTTCCAAAAAGAAGTAGTTTGGCATCACGGATTCAGGCACCACTGAACGCGGATGACGCAAATGTTGGATATGCCATGCATCGGTGTATTTACCTCCCAAACGTGCCAAATCTGGACCCGTACGTTTTGAACCCCACTGATAATTATGATCGAAACCAGACTCAATCGCTAGCGAGAAATGACCAAAACGCTCTTTCTCATCACGGAAAGGACGAATCATTTGTGAGTGACACAAGAAACAGCCTTCACGACGATAAATCGCGTAACCTTCAAGCTCCAGAGGTGTATATGGGCGAACACCTTCAACATTAGGCTCGGAATCTTCCAAGTGATATGCAGGAATAATCTCCACAATACCACCCACAGCCACCAAAATAGCTACGAAGACTGCCAAAATCGGCAAACTTGATTCGATGGTGTCATGAGGGATACCACGAATCATTCCACCTTCTTTTTTGTATTCAGACATCGTATTCTCCTTATGCTCTAGCTTCAGCTGTAAGCGTCACATTTGTGCCCGCTTTCACTGCGCTAACTGTTTTTAATGTGTTAAACAACATGATACAGAAGCCACAGAACACGAGGAATCCGCCAGTTGCACGTAATGCATAGAAAGGATGCATAGCAGCAACAGAGTCAGCAAAGGTATAAACCAAGTTGCCGTACTCATCAAATGCACGCCACATCAACCCTTGCAATACACCAGAACCCCACATTGCTGTGATATAGAAAATTGCGCCTGTCAAATGAACCCAGAAATGGGTGTTCACAAGTTTTGCAGACCACATTTCAGTATTCCACATACGTGTAATCATGTGATACATCGCGCCAATCGCAATCATTGCGTTCCAGCCCAAAGCACCTGAATGTACATGGCCAACTGTCCAGTCAGTGTAATGCGAAAGTGCGTTCACAGATTTCGTACCCATCAATGGACCTTCAAATGTGGACATACCGTAGAATGCAAGTGCAACAACCATGAAACGCATAACAGGGTCAGTACGGATTTTATCCCAAGCACCGGACATGGTCATCATACCGTTAATCATACCGCCCCAAGATGGGAAGATAAGTGCAACGGACATACCAGCACCTAGAGAAAGTGTCCAGTCAGGAATTGCAGTGTAGTGAAGGTGATGTGCACCAACCCATACATACAAGAACGTCAAAGACCAGAAATGCAATACAGATAAACGGTAAGAATAAATAGGACGGTTTGCGTGTTTTGGTACGAAGTAATACATAATACCAATGAAACCAGCCGTTAAGAAGAACCCAACCGCATTATGTCCCCACCACCATTGTGTCATCGCATCATGAATACCTGCATATGCAGAGTATGAGAATGTGAAGTCAACAGGGATACAAAGACCATTAAATACGAAAATATAAGTTACCATGAACAACATGGTCATGAAGAACCAAAGACCAACATAGATATGTGACATCTTACGAGCAGCAATTGTGCCCAAGAAAGAAATTGTCATGCAAACCCAAGAAAGTGCAAGAATGATATCAATCCACCATTCAGCTTCATGGTATTCTTTGGCCTGAGTCATACCGAAAGGAAGCGTTGCTACAACACAAAGGCAACCAATCAGCCATAAAATAACAGCAGCCCATGCAACTTTTTCAAAACGAACGCGAGCATGCGTTGCGTGTTGAACCATGTATAAACCACCGCCATATAACAAGAAACCACCAAAACCAAAAATAACCACATTGGTATGCACTGGACGCAAACGACCAAAGCTTATTTCAGCAATATCAAAATTTAAAAACGGGAATGCTAATTCTGATGCAATCCACGTTCCAATGAATGTCCCCAGAACACCCATCATAATACCTACGATAACGCAAAACTTAACGATATCGTAATTATATTCTTCTTTTTTAGCTACAGAACTCACGAGTTAGTTCCTCCCTTCTTTTCTTTTTCCAACCTTTCTTGCTCAGCTTTTTTCAGCGCTACGCGAATAGCATAAACAACCATGCTAAGTGAAAACAACACAGTGAAAACTGACCAGAATACCACTGGATCATTGAATATCCATGCGTCAGCATTAAACATAACATGACTAGGTTTTTCTATTTCGTTCATACCTCAACTCCTTTTAATATTTTTTTCATCTAACTCTTATCAAGATTAAATCGCGCCTGTTATCATTGATGTAACAGCAACAATCGCTACAAACGTAAAATAATAAACAAATCCTAAGATAAATGGCATATTATCCCTCCTGTTTCTCCATTCGAGAATTTTTTACTAAGCGGAACTTTAAAACCATTAAAATATTTTAACAAGCATTATTTTCCCTACATTAAATATGGTTTTATGTTTGGACTTATGGAAATAGATTCGATACGATTTTGCGCAACCGCAATTCAATGAGTTGTACTACTTATAATTCGATACCAGTATTACTTATTATATTTACAGAAAAAGAAAGGGGTTGACTATGTCTGAGACACCAACAAAAAAATCAGATTATCTTATTGAACATGAAGATTACGTTCATTGGGACATTAACCTAGGTGATAAAAAAATCCATGCGCGCAGAGTTCCTGGGCGCTTTAGAAATATCAAATGGGTGATTATGAGCGTTTTATTGATCCCGTTTTTTATTCTCCCTTACTTCACATGGAATAGTAGACAAGCTATTTATTTTGATATCCCAGGTCGTAAATTCTATTTGTTTGATATTACAATTTGGCCTCAAGATTTACTGATTCTCGCCCTACTTATGCTTTTTGCCTTTATCCTTCTCTTTTCCATGACCGCTATTGCAGGTCGAATTTTCTGCGGGAACATGTGCCCTCAAACCATGTGGACAGACTTGATGACCCTTACTGAGCGCTGGGCTGAAGGCTCAGCTCGGCAACGTCTCAAGCTGGATGCTATGCCATGGAATGTAGAAAAAATACGTAAGAAAGCGAGCAAGCATTTGATGTGGATCTTTATTTGCACGGTCACATCTGTCACCTTCCTCGGCTACTTTTCGGGCATCTACAATGCTTGGGAAGACCTTTTTACGTTACAATACAATGTATATGAATGGGTATCATTTATTTTTGTGTTTGTTCTTTTTTATGTCAGCACAGGTTATGTGCGCGAGCAGGTATGCAATTGGATTTGCCCCTATGCTCGTATTCAAGCGGTGATGACAGATAAAGATACAGTAACAACTACCTATGATTACCACCGTGGTGAACCCCGTGGTCGTGTCAAAAAAGGACAGGACAATACAGATAAGGGTGATTGCGTAGATTGCAATTTATGCGTATCTGTATGCCCTACTGGTGTTGATATTCGTGAAGGTAGCCAAATTGGCTGCATCAACTGCGGCATCTGTATTGATGCCTGTGATGACATCATGACTAAGGTTGGTCGTGAGAAAGGTTTGATTCGCTTTATGTCTTATCATGAATTAGAAAACAATCTTGAAGCTGGTAAACGATTCTTACGTCCTCGTCCTATGCTTTATATGCTGGTCACAGCCATAACCTTCGCTGGTATTATGTATACACTATTCTTCAAAACAGATTTGGATATGAATGTAAATCATGAACGAAGCCCAACATACACACTCATGTCTGACCGCACCATTCAAAATATGTATCATGCAATTATTTTGAACAAAACAGAAGTAGCAGCTGACTTTACGTTAAAGGTCACAGGCATTGACGGCATTACCACCAACTTTGATAATAAAGTGCTTAAACTTACCAGTGGACAAGCTAAAAAAATTGACTTGCTCATTAAAGTTCCGCAAAAGAATTTAAGTGGCGGTCGCCAACCCATTACACTTAAACTGGAATCTTTGGATAACCCAGAGCTTTCTAAAACCTATGAATCGATGTTCTTTGGACCAGGAAATTAAACAATGAATAAACCCAACAAAAAGAACAAAGCTTTTCGTAGCCCTTACGTATGGTCGGTATTGGCACTTTTCGCTATTGTATTTACCGTCAACTATGGTTTCATCACCGTAGCACTGGATACAAACCCTGGGCTAGTTACGGAGAAGTATTACAAATATGGTTTGCAGCAAAATAAGTTTGACCGCCAATACCGCACCCAAGCTGAACGCGGTTGGAAAGTTGACCTACAAATTGATGGTGATATTCAAGCCAAGCAACCCAGCCTTATCACTTTGGTTGTGACGGATAAATATGCTCAACCCGTTGCCCAAGGTCATGCAGAACTTAGAGCATATCGACCCAGCAATGCCAAAGCTGATGTGTTACTTACATTGCAAGAAACAGGTAAAGCAGGCGTTTATCAAGCGGAACTTGTATTGCCTACACCAGGCATTTGGGATATGAACCTACTTTTTGCCAAAGATGAAAATAAACATATGTTAAATCAACGTATGGTGATTCAAGGTAAGGGTAATGGAGAATTGTCCACGCTTGAGAAAATCGTCAACTTTATCACACCCTAACATTCAAACTTTGTGAATTCACTTCATCCCCCAGAAACACATGAAAACGGTTGTTTTCACTGTGGTTTAGCGCTGACCAAACAGAATATCATTCACGCTGATATTCAGGGTGAACCCCATGACTTCTGCTGCAATGGTTGCGCCCAAGTTTGTGCCATTATTCATGATTCAGGCTTGGATTCTTTTTATAAATTTGCGCCTGAGTCACGCGACTGGGACACCCCCGAACAAGCACCCGAAGATGCCAAGCTTTTTGATAGCCTTGAATTGCAAGCTGACTTTGTTCGCCAACGCCCTGATGGCACCTATCAAGCTGATTTATTGGTTGAAGGCATTCACTGCCCTGCATGTGTTTGGCTTATTGAGCAAGCTTTGCAACAAACAGACGGTGTTACTTTTGCTGAAGTCAGCTTAACCCGCCGCCGTTTAAAACTGCGCTGGAATCCTGATAAAATGTTATTGTCTGAAGCTATTTTGGCTATCGGACGACTGGGCTACCAAGCCATCCCTTATGAAGAAGATTTAGAACAAAAAGCCAACAAAAGACGGCGGCAGGACTTACTTTTTCGCATGGCATTTGCAGGTTTTGTTTTTGCCAATGTGATGACTGCTGCAGTATGTTTATATGGTGGTGACTTTTTTGGTATTTCCGACAAATGGCGTGCTGTATTTGAATGGTATTCCATGGTACTCACATTTGCAGGCATCACTTATTCTGGGCGCACTTTTTTTATTGGCGCATGGAAAGCCATTCAAGCACTGAAACCCAACATGGACTTACCCATCAGCATTGGTATCACCACCAGCTTCTTGTGGTCCTCGTATGTGGCTATATTTGACCCCAAAGATGTAGAACATCATGTATATTTTGATTCGGTGTCCATGTTTGTATTTCTAATACTTGTAGGGCGATTTTTAGAATCATCTGCTCGCGAAACAGCAGGCTCCACTACCCGCCATTTGCTCGCATTATTACCGCGCGCCGCCCGACTTATTCAAGACAATGGTGATGAAGAACTTATCCCGCTTCGCTCTGTAAAACAGGGGGATGTTTTACGCATTAAACCCGGCGATCGTATCCCAGTGGATGGCGAAGTCTTGGATGGTCACTCCGAAGTGGATGAGTCCATCATTTCAGGTGAATCACGCCCACTCGTCAAACAACAAGGTAGCCAAGTCGTGGGTGGTACACAAAATATATCAGGACAACTGAAAATCAAAGCCACCCACCTTGGGCAGGAATCTGTGTTGTCTCAAATTGTTGAGCTTGTGGAACAAGCCCAAGACTCGAAAGTCAAAATACAAGGACTTGCCGACCGCATTGTACCTTGGTTTGTCACCATTATTTTAGCGCTCTCTGCTATCACATTCTTATATTGGTTTAATCAAGCTGGATTAGCCACAGCAATGATGACCGCTGTGACCGTGCTTATCATCACTTGCCCATGCGCTTTGGGTTTGGCAACACCTATGGCAATTTCTATTGGTGCAGGTCTTGGTGGCAAACTGGGTACATTAATCAAACGTGGTAGTGCGCTTGAGCAGCTCTTGCATCTAAACCATATTGTGTTTGATAAAACAGGCACACTGACCTATGGGCACTTAACTGTTCAAACCCAAAAGACACTAACCAATAATGATACTCAACTATGGGCACAAGTTCATGCTTTGGAACAAGCATCAGAACACCCTCTGGCACAAGCCATTGTGGCAGCACTTCAACCTTATCCTACTGATACAAATCTTAGCCAATTCAACAATGTTGCTGGGCGGGGCGTTGAAGGGTATTTTGATAACAAGGTATTACGCGTAGGTTCTTTAGGCTGGTTGGTTTCAGAGCACATAACATTGGATGAAAGCGTGCAAAAACAACTGGAACATGAAGAGCAACAGGGGCACACCTTGGTTGTTGTGTTTGATGATACGCAACTTTTGGCTTGGATTGCGCTGGGTGATGAGCTTCGCGAGGATGCCTCCGATGTTATCAACAACCTTCAAGCACAAGGCATTACCGTCAGTTTACTCACGGGCGACCGCCAAGGCTCAGCCCAAGCTATTGTGGAACAATTAAATACACTCAAACCTATTCAAGTAATTGCCGAGGTGTTGCCTGGTCAGAAGTCGGATAAAATCAAATCCCTGCAAGGCCAAGGTTTTCGCGTGGGCATGGTAGGTGATGGGGTGAATGATGCACCAGCCCTCACCCAAGCCGATGTTGGCATTGCAATGGGGCAAGCCACCGACATTTCTGCACATGCATCGGATGTGGTGTTGCTTGGCGGATTAGATAAGCTACCAACAGCATTGAGTTTGTCCAAACAAACTATGAAAACCATCAAACAAAACCTTGCTATATCTTTGGGCTACAATATCTTGGTTATTCCGCTTGCCATGGGTGGCATGATTCACCCCTTGTTTGCAGCTATTGCTATGCCCGTCTCCTCATTGTTGGTGATTGGTAATGCACTACTCATTCATAAACGCGTCAAAGGATAATTGATATGGATATTATTTTAATGCTTATTCCTGCTGCTCTACTTTTTAGTATTGTAGCACTTATGGTCTTTCGCTGGTCAGTGAAGTCTGACCAATACGATGATATGCAAGGTGAAGCATACCGCATTTTAATGGATGATGAAGATATGATTCCTGATTCTGCCAAACGCACTTCAGCACGTGACCTTGAAAAGCAGAAACACGAAGAACACGCTAAACCTGAGTCTGATTAAATGTGGAAAATATCGCTCGCCCTCATTGTTATTGTCGGTTCCGCAACCTTTTATATCACCAGTTCAGTTTACAAGCAATCTGGTAAAAGCCTGCAAGAGCGCACTTTCTTCGATGACAATCAACATTTGCACGTCATGGGCATTGTACTTGGTGAAAGCACAGTCCGTGATGCAGAAATTGCATTTCGTAGCCGTGCTGATGCAGCCGTGTTTTTATATCCCAAAGCAAATCAAGAAGGGCAGGAAGCGCAATACACAGGGAAACTCGAAGCCTATTTTCCATCCATTGCCGACCACAGTAAAATATTACTCACCTTGCAACTCACCGATGCCGAACTCGAAGCAGTACGCCAGCGCAGCACGCGCCCACGGGTTTATCCTAATGGTGTGATTCGCATGAATTTATCCAGTGAAGATATTTTAGCCGTGCAACGTATGGTGATTACAGAATTATCACTCATTCCAAGCGTAGAACTCAACAAAGAAATGATTGTGGCACAATTTGGCGAACCTGAAAAAACAATCACAACCAAAGCAAACAGCACAACGTACACTTTCCCTAAGATTGGCTTGGTCGCCACCATCAATGAAGATGCCAAGGACAAACTAACCTTTAGCAACCCCTAACAATTCATGCAAAATCTAGGCATAAAAAAAGCGACCCGCAGGTCGCTTTTTTCAAATAACACTTTTCATTCAAACACTAATCAATGACCGCGTGGATCTGGCTTTTCACTGGTCTCGATACCGGCTACCGAATAAATTGGGCATGTGCTCATCAAACCTGTTACAGTCAGCACCAAACCAACAACGATAAACACCATGCTCATTGCGCCACCATCTTCGGTAAACCAACCACCTAAAGCAAAACCAAGACCAAAAACAACACGCAAAGTACGATCTACTGTTCCAACATTACTCTTCATTCCTCACTCCTCCGCTCTTTATTAAAAACACCCTCAAGTGATAGGAATCACCATGGTATCCATTTTTATTTTGAGCGTATTATACAGGATAACATCTCACCTGCCAAGATTTCTCTTGCTGCATACACAAATATACTCAAAATACATCATTTCTTAGCGACTAAACATGCTCTGAAATACAATAATCTTAAAACAATCAAAGGATAATTATGTCAACCAAATGGGTTTATCGCATCATTGCAGGTCTCGCTATTGCCGCAGCGCTTTATATTCTTTTTCCCAACACTGAGCCTAATCCACGCCCCACTTTTTGGAATATTCAAGCAGGCGATAACCTCTCAGTTTTGGATATAAGCTTGCATAACAGCAGCTTGGAACAAGCCATAAAAATTCTCAAGGCACATCCTGATATTGCCTTGTTTACCACACAACAAAAAAAGGGTGAGCCTGAGCCCGACATGCATTTGGAAGCCTATTTTGATGATGTCTTTGATGATGGCGATAAAATTATCCTAGGGCTGGAAGCTGATTCCGATTTATTACACCACATCAAAAAAGAAGCTTACCACCCTGAAATTTTTCCAAACCATGTGATTCGTGTTGGCATCCAAGAAAGACTTATTCCAGATATTCTTAAGCTACCGATTCGCAGCATAACTATTGTTGCAGAGCGCTCCATTATGTTTGAAGACTTTAAAGCCAAATATGGTGAACCCAATAAGCTTGTGGATGATGGACAAGGCAACGCACATTTTCTTTATCCAGCGTTGGGGTTAGACTTAATTCAACCAGCGGGTGGTGAGCAAGTCTTACAATTTGTTTCACCTGAAACCTTTGCCCAAGAACTTCTGGAGCCACTGCTGAAAACACAACATAAGGATAAATAACCATCATGATAACATTACTCAGCGCCGCATTTCTACTTGGGTTTTTAGGAAGCATGCATTGTGTTGGCATGTGTGGCGGACTGGTGTCAACGCTTGCTATGTCTCAAAAAAGAGTGTGGTGGACGGGGCTTATAAGCTATCAAATGGGGCGCATACTCACCTATACTTTCCTCGGACTTTTGGCAGGCATGTTAGGCATGGCAATCACCCAAGTAACATGGTTTGCCGACATGCAACGCGGCTTAACCATACTTGCAGGGGTGCTGATGATTGTGTTCGGTTTAAACCTTGTAGGCTGGTTGCCTGACCCGTTTGTGAAATTTATGGCCAAATTCTCGCGCTTGATTGGGCTAACGGGCTGGGTTCATGCTGCGACAAATAGTCGCATGCCTATGAGTTGGTTCATGGTTGGGTTATTCAATGGTTTATTGCCCTGCGGTTTGGTTTATGCAGGTTTGGCATTAAGTTTAACGTCGGGAAGCATTGGGTTATCTGCAGGCATGATGCTTGCCTTCGGTTTAGGTACAGTGCCTGCCATGATGTTTGTGCCTGTCATCATGCAATCAGCATCACCCAACATGCGCGGTGTTTTTCTCAAAGTTGCGGCCCTGCTTTTGATTGCTATGGGTGTGTTTACCATGATTCGCGGTAGCGCGTTGATGCACAGTATGCATGACATGAAAAACATGAAGGGTATGAATCATGATATGCACAATATGCAGCACCATGATATGAAAATGGATACCATGGATATGAACGATATGGACATGAACGATATGGACATGAACGATATGAACATGCCCAACATGGATAAACCCTGATGTGGATTGCAGGTTTCATCGAATTAAGCATTTTTTTGCTTTTGGCGGGTCTGGTCGCTTGGGTGTTTTTTAAACCTGTTAAAAAGAAAAACAACAACCCAGACAAGAAAGACAAGCTCCCATAGTTTTCACGTATTCGTAATTCTCTCACAAACTGATTACACTAGCCCCGCGAAGTGGCTCGGATGGTCGCGCTGTGTTTTTTAACACAGGGAGGAAAGTCCGGGCTGCATAGAGTAGGATGCTGGATAACATCCAGTGGGGGCAACCCTAGGAAAGTGCCACAGAGACTAGACCGCCATGTGTTGACACAAGGTAAGGGTGAAAGGGTGCGGTAAGAGCGCACCGCTTGGTTTGGTGACAAATCAAGGCTTAGGTAAACCCCATCCGCAGCAAGACCAAATAGGAAGTCAGATGGTGTGACTCGCACTTGGCTTCGGGTAGGTTGCTTGAGGCAGTTGGTAACAACTTGTCCAGATGAATGATCATCGCTCTGTTTTCAGAGTACAGAACCCGGCTTACAGAGCCACTTCGCAAAGTTTTGAGTAGTTTGAGGTAAAAGATGTTAAAATTTATGAAGTTTGCTTTCGCTTTTGTTGCGCTTGTGCTGATAGCGCTCTTGGTTGCACCGTTTTTCATCAGCGTGAACGACTACAAGCCAGAAATCAAAAAAGCCGTGCTCGATGCCACAGGACGTAACCTTGATATTGGCAATATCAAACTCAGCTTGTTTCCTTGGGTGGGTGTGACCCTCACAGATGTTGCGCTTGAAAACGCCAAAGGTTTCACCCAACGCAATATGTTAGAGGTTAAAAGTGTAGATGTGAAAGTTGCATTGATGCCCTTGTTTGACCAACAAATTGAGGTCAAACGCTTTGAACTCAACTCACCCAAAATTTGGCTCACCCAACATGATGATGGAAGCAACAACTGGTCTGACTTATCCAAAAAAGAAGATTCAACAAAAGCCACACCACAATCCCAAACATCCACCAGCAAAACAAACACCCAAGAAAAAAGCACTGCTTTACCCATTGCCTTTGAAGCCAAGCTGCTTCAGCTCACGCACGGTCAGGTTATTTGGTCGGATGAGGCCAAAGGTAAGGTGGTGATTGATGATATTCAGCTTAATGTCACCGATTTGCAACTCAAGCAACCGATTGGCATTGATTTATCAGCCAAGCTTGGTGCCAACCCAATTCAAATCACAGCAAAAGTCGGCCCAGTTCTCGACTTGGACAAATTTAAGCCTGAAACCTTGCCTGTGTTAGCCCATATCACTAGTAAGCAGTTCAGTTTAAAACCTTTCTTAGCATGGTTGCCCCAGCTTGAAACAGAGCAAGAAGCCCAGTTTGGCAAACTTCAAGATACTTTTATCTCACTAGATGTATCCTTAGAACAGCATAGTGATAAAATGATGCTGAGTTCTGGTTCCATTGAAGTCCAAGGCAAACATAAGCTGAACACAGCTTGGAAACTTAATGTTAAAGCATTAAAAACCTTAAAAATTGATAGCCTCACCTTAGCCATGGATGATACGGATGTATTGAGCATGTCGGGCAAAGTGCGTAACTTGCTTAAAAAGCCTAGATTTGAAGCCAAGGTCAACACTGGAAAACTGCAACGCATTTGGTTAAACACTTTTGTACCTGCCCTACAAGACATATACAAAGCGCATCCAAACCCATGGAAAACCGTGCAAGTGGAAGCCTTCCTTGCGGGTGATGCTAACATCATTGAAATTCGGAATATGCAGGTGCACATGGATGAAGAACCCATTCAACTTTCGGGTGATATTGCCATTGGTGATGCACCAGACATTCAGCTTCGTATCACCGCCGACGAACTTCATCTAGACCCTTGGATTCCACAAAGTAAAAAAGGGAAGAAGGTTAAGCCTGCACCTGTTGAGACAACAACTCCAACAGAAAAAGCAAACCTTGAACCGGATTTAACGTTCCTAAAACCATGGTATTTATCTGTGCAACTACAAGCCAAAACCATTCATGCCATGAAGCTCAAGCTCGAAAACTTGCGTATGACATTAAGCAGTGAAAAAGGTGTGGTGCGCTTAAATCCGCTGCGCTTTGATACCAATGGCGGTCACATCAGTGAAAACATGACATTGTATGCCAACCAATACCCTGCCACTTGGAAACAATCGCTTCGTTTAAAAGGTGTATCCATTCAGCCTGTGCTTAAAGCGCTGGCTGATTTTAATAAACTATCAGGAATTACAACCTTAAATGCAGAGTTATCGGGCAAAGGTTTATTGCCCGACAGCATCATTCACAGCATGACGGGACGCGGCAATTTTCTGTTTAAAGATGGGCAGTTTAAAGGTGTTGATATTGCGAAAGAAGTGCGCAAACTTAAAAAACAGTCCACCCAAACACAAAAAAGCGACTTCGCCACCATGCAAGGTACTTTCAGCGTTAAAAATGCAGTCCTGACCAACAATGACCTGTATATGGCATCCCCATTATTTCGCCTTTCAGGCAAAGGAAAAGTCTACTTAGACCCAACCAAGCTTGATTACCATGTGCGCCCAAAATTGGTACAAACTTTGGCAGGTCAAGGTGGGGGCAGTCGCAAAAAAGGTTTGGTTGTTCCGCTTCATATTTATGGCTCATTTGAGAATATCCAAGTGGATGTTAAGATGGATAAAGATGCACTCTTGGACAGCGCGGGAGCGCTCAACGATGCGGCAGGCAAACCTATTGGTGGCGTGGGCGGCAAAGTGCTTGACCAAGGTTTTGTTAAAACCCGTGATGAACAAACCGCCAAAGCTAAAGCCGAAGCCAAGCGAAAAGCAGATGCAAAAATTGCCGCTGAAAAAGTGCGGCTCGAAGCCAAAGCAAAAGAAAAGGCCAAACAAAAGCTTAAGGATGCGTTTAAAGGCTTTAAGTTCTAACAACATGCATACCTTTGAGCATATGCGCCTGCATCCTGAGCGCCCACAAATCAGACAAATCAAACATGCTGCCAAGCTGTTGCATGATGGTTGTTTTGCTGTTGTGCCGACTGAGACGACCTATGCCATCATGGTCTTGCCCACTGCGCTCAAAGCACAAGAATCTATTCATCAACTTCGCAACTTGGATGAGCAACATTTATGGTCGCTGGTTGTTTCTGATTTATCACAAGCTGCCCAATTTGTCAGCATCAACAATGCTGCCCACCGCATTCTCAAACATCACTTACCAG
>CAMZLX010000034.1 GCA_947311795.1 uncultured Zetaproteobacteria bacterium | reverse complement strand
TCAGGGTGACCGCCGCCAAAGTCATCTTTGGGTTCACCATTCATCACTGTGCCTTTGGGCGCACCCAACATATCTTCTAAAATGACCTTGGCATAAGGCCCTGTCACGGCGTGCATGGCATCGAATGCAAACGAGAAGTCTTGGGCTAATAAACCGCGAATGGCATCAAAATCGAAAATATCCTGCATCAAAGCTGCATAATCATCTACCGCATCAATGACCTCTACCGTCATATCTCCCAAGGAAAACACGCCAATGTCATCAAGGTTAATATCATCAGCTTCGATAATGTTATACGCTGTGATTTCAGATGTACGCTTAAACATGGCTTCAGTGACTTGCTCAGGCGCAGGTCCTCCATTGCTTATATTATATTTAATACCAAAGTCTTCATCAGGACCAGCAGGATTATGACTTGCCGATAAAATCAAACCACCGTGCGCTTTAAATTTACGAATCACACACGAAGCTGCAGGTGTGGATAAAATGCCCGCTTGCCCCACCAAGACCTTAGCAAAACCGTTGGCAGCAGCCATTTTGATGATGATTTGAATGGCTTCGCGGTTGTAATATCGTCCATCGCCACCCAACACCAAAGTTTGCCCAGAAATATCACCAATCACATCAAACACCGATTGCACAAAGTTCGCCAAATAATGGGGCTGTTGGAAGACTTTAACTTTGGCTCTTAAACCTGATGTGCCAGGGCGCTGCCCAGCAATGGGCTGTGTTGAAATGGTTTGAACTTGCATAAAGTGACCTCTCCGCTCTCTTGTTTATCGCGCCCATACTAGCGTAAAAGCATGGTTTAAACCATATAGCAAACTGCATCACCTCATGCTAGTGTGCGTTTCATCGCAGGAAAAAATAACGAGGGAGAGGTACACATGGGTTCATACACTGACGAACAACAAGAAGGCGTAATAATAGAGCGTAATATCAGTAAACTCACGGCAAACACGGTAGCTTTGGTATTGGCTGGCGGACGCGGCTCTAGGCTTAAAGCCTTAACCGAATGGCGCGCAAAACCTGCCGTACCTTTTGGTGGTAAGTTTCGCATTATTGATTTTCCGATGTCCAACTGCATTAACTCAGGCATTCGCCGTATTTCGGTGATTACCCAATACAAATCACACTCCTTGCAGCGCCATTTGCAGCGTGGCTGGAGTTTTATGTCGGGTCAATTTGGTGAATTTGTTGAAGTGCTTCCCGCCCAACAGCGTATGGGTGATGGTTGGTATGTTGGCACTGCCGATGCCGTGTATCAAAACCTAGACATTATCCGCCATTATAATCCTGAATATGTGGTGATTCTAGCAGGCGACCATATTTATAAGATGGATTATGGTAAAATGATTGCAGCCCATGTTGCCAAAGGTGCAGACATCACTGTGGGCTGTATTCCGGTACCATTAGAAGAAGCCAAAGCCTTTGGTGTCATGGCAATTAATGAGGAATCGCGCATTGTTGAGTTTGCTGAAAAACCATCTGACCCCAAACACATGCCGGGCGATGAAAGCCAAGCCCTTGCATCTATGGGTATCTATGTGTTTTCCGCGCAATATTTACGCGAGCGGTTGATGGAAGATGCGAAGAATGAAACATCTACGCATGATTTTGGGCACGACCTTATCCCTCATGCCATCGACAATGCCAACGCATTTGCTTTCCCATTTTTGGATGCCAACACAGGCGCATCGGGTTATTGGAAAGATGTGGGCACGGTGGACTCGTATTGGGAAGCCAATATCAATTTGGCGGAAATCAAGCCTGATTTGAATTTGTATGACACGGAGTGGCCCATTTGGACGCACCAAGACCAATTGCCACCTGCCAAGTTTGCTTTTGATAGCGATGAGCGCCGAGGTATGGCAGTCGACTCCATGATTTCAGGTGGTTGCTTGATTACAGGTTCTACAGTGCGCCGTTCGGTATTATTTTCCAATGTTCGGGTGCATTCATACAGCAATGTTGAAGATTCTGTCATCCTTCCGGATGTGGAAATTCATCAAAATTGTACCATCAAACGTTGTGTGATTGATAAAGGTTCGGTGATTCCTGAAGGCACTCAAATCGGTGTCAATGCTGAAGATGATGCCAAACGTTTTTACGTTTCAGAAAATGGCATTGTCTTGGTTACACCTGATATGCTGGGTCAAAAAATGCACGAACTTTAACTACCGCCTTAATCGATAAGCTGCATGGTGGACGCTTAAACAACCATCATGCAGCTTGCGTATTTTGATGATTTCACCGCAACACCAAACCCGATTCTAAGGAACACTATGAGCCAACCTTTATCCGTTATTTTTTACTGGCATATGCACCAGCCTTTTTACCGCGAAGCCGACACTGGTCGCTACCATTTGCCGTGGGTTTATCTTCATGCCATGAAAGATTACACCGATATGGCTGAGATTTTAATGCAAATTCCTCATGCCAAAGCGGTGATGAATTATGTGCCTTCACTTACCTATCAAATTGAAGATTACGCATCCCATTTACGTGATTTTCTTGATGGTAAGACTGATGAAATTAATGACCCACTATTGGCTAACCTTGCCCATAAAACAGGTGCGTTTGATGCCAAAACACGCAGCTATCTTTTGGAAGTATGTTTTCGTTTAAATCATGACCGTAACCTTCATCGCTACCCTGAATATTCCAACCTCTTTAATATGGCTGAACAAGCCAAGAACATGGGCACAGTAGACTATTTGGGCGATAATTTTTATGCCGATTTGGTCACATGGTATCACTTGGCATGGCTTGGTGAGACGGTGCGCCAGCGTAACTTTGTTGCCCGCCGCTTGATTGAAAAAGGCAATAACTATTCGGCACAAGACCGCCATGATTTGTTGATTCTTATTGCATCATTACTCGCTGATATTCCAGAATTGCATCGCAAACTTGTCGCATCTGGCAAGTTGGAACTGACCACCACACCGTATGCACATCCCATCATGCCTTTGATGTTGGATTTCAAAACAGCACATGAAACAGTGGCTGATGCACTGATTCCTGATGAGCCATACCCCCATGGTCGGGAGCGCGCCATTGACCACATCCAAAAAGCGCAACAAAGTCATAAACAAATCTTTGGCTCGGATGCCAAAGGTTGTTGGCCTGCTGAAGGTGCAGTGTGCAACGACACCTTAGCTTTATTGGGTGAATCTGGTTTTGATTGGTGTGCCACAGGTGAAGCGGTATTGCATCATTCCTTAAAATATAATTTGCGCGAACAACAGGGCAACCGCGACTTATACCACCCTTGGTTGGTGGGTGAAGATGAAAACCAAATCACATGTTTCTTCCGCGATGATAAATTGTCTGATTTACTGGGTTTTGAATACAGCAAATGGAACACCGATGATGCCATCAATAATTTTATGCACGAGTTGGCAGGTATTCGCCACCGTACCCAAGGTATGGAAGCCCCAGTCGTTGCCATCATCATGGATGGTGAAAATGCTTGGGAACATTACCATGAAAATGCATTACCTTTCTTAACCAAGCTTTACCAAGCTGTGATTGAGAATCCTGAATTTGAGCTGACCACATTCAGCGATTATTTGGGTGAGCATCCTGCCACAGATAAATTGGATAACCTCACTGCTGGATCATGGGTGTATGGCAATTTATCGACTTGGATTGGTGACCATGCCAAAACCAAAGCTTGGCAATTATTGATTGAAGCCAAAAAAGCATTTGATAAACATTATGATTCGCTTGGTGCAGATACACAACAAGCCGCCATTGAACAATTGCGAATTTGTGAAGGTTCGGATTGGTGCTGGTGGTTTGGTGATTATAATCCAAGCGATGCGGTACGCGATTTTGACCAACTTTATCGCACGCATTTGAAGAAACTGTACCAGTTGCTCGGACAAGCTGTACCACAATCCTTAGATGAATCCATTTCTTCTGGTGGCGGTGATGCCGAGGGTGGTGGAGCGATGCGCCGTGGTGGGGCAGGCAGTTGAACCAACACGCAGACAGTACGTGGATAGACCGCCGCAGTTCTGCAATTTTATTGCATATCACATCATTGCCAGGCCCTTTTCATAAAGGTGTGTTGGGTGAAGAGGCTTTTCAGTTTATTGATGCCATGGTTGCAGGTGGCTTTCGTGTTTGGCAATTTTTACCGCTTGGACCCACCCATAGTCATGGCTCGCCCTACGAATCGTTATCCACCTTTGCAGGCAACCCTGAACTGATTGATTTGCGCCCATGTTTGGCTTCGGGTTGGTTGCCCCAAGACACATCTTTAGAACATGTATCAGCAGAACAACATGCAGCATATCGCAAACAAGCTGCCCACCAATTTTGGTTGGATGCTCAATCCAATACGGAGTTGGCGCAGCAAGTTTCAACCTTTCAAACGCAACATGCCTATTGGTTGGATGATTTTGCCTTATTTTCGGCGCTTAAATCAGCAAGCAATAATGCAGCATGGTGGCAGTGGTCTGATGATTTACGCACACGCAATGCAGATGCATTACAAGTTGCCCGCGAAACCCACAACACACTGATTCAACAAGTTGTTTTTGAACAATTTTTGTTTGATACTCAGTGGCAAGGCATTAAAACGTATGCTGCATCCAAAGGTGTGCAACTCTTTGGCGATTTACCTATTTATGTTGCTCATGATTCGGCAGATGTTTGGGCAGATCCACAGTTTTTCACCTTGGATGAATCAGGAGAATGCACAGAAGTTGCAGGTGTACCCCCCGATTATTTCTCCAAAACAGGGCAACGCTGGGGTAACCCCTTATACCGTTGGGATGTGTTGCACGCAGACGGTTTTGATTGGTGGGTCAAGCGCATCGCACATCAATTAACGCGCATGGATATGTTGCGCATCGACCACTTCCTTGCTTTGGAAGCCTTTTGGGTGATTCCTGCCGAAAGTGATACAGGTTTAGTCGGTGAGTGGCGCAAAGCACCGGGCGCAGCATTGTTGCAAACCCTGCAAGATAAGTTGGGCAACTTACCGTTGATTGCAGAAGACCTAGGCACGATTACTGAAGAAGTCACCGCTTTACGCAAGCAATTTGGTTTACCCGGCATGAAAATCCTGCACTTTGCGTTTGGTGGTGATGACTCCAACCCTTATTTGCCGCATAACCACGAAGAAGATAGCGTGGTTTATACAGGAACGCATGATAACGATACCACCATGGGTTGGTTTGAAAGCAGTGATGAACATGTGCAAAATCATGCCTTGAACGTACTTCACGCCAAAGCTGAAGATATGCCGTGGGTTTTAATTGAAGCAGCCCTTGCATCACCTGCAAGGTTGGCTGTGGTTCCAATCCAGGATATTCTTGAGCTGGGCACAGAAGCCAAGTTTAATACACCCGGCACATTGGGTGGAAATTGGTCGTGGCGTTTGGATGCCATTCCTTCTTCTGACCATGTTTGTTGGCAGAAAAGTCATCAACTCAACCAAACTTATAACCGTTAAATATTTTACTGCACATCAAAGAAGTGAGCTTGTCACTTCTAACGAAGTCACAAGAACTCTTAAGGATTACGTCTTGTTAGCTTGACCTTGGTCGGATAAAATTGATATTGCATGCCGTGCTTTTCCATTTTATTAATGTTTGTAATATGATTTAAAAGTTTATTGTTTGCAATCATTTCTAATGCCGTAGACTCTTTAGATTTGCACCCAAAATAAACTCCACTGATAGCAGCGGGGTTTATCCTAAAGAAGTGAAGGGGCGGATCGCTAACATCAAATGACAGCCTGTAAATTTCACTCTTTATACTTTCATCACGCATATCCTCATGCATCTCATATTCATTTGGATAAATTATTTGTAATTTCTTGTTTTTTAATATTTTCAATTTTATATCTGAATCGAGTGCACATTGTTTTATAATCTCAGGTTCATTCTTACATATTATTGAATCAGCATCTTGCAATCTCACAATCGACCGATGCTCCTTTTCATAAATCCAGTCATTTGCTTTGGTGAATAAAACCGTGCGATTGAATTTTTTCCAATGAAATTCATCAATAGACTCAGGGGCGGAAAGCTCTGGTCTCTCAAAGCTAGGCAGCTCTCTTCGATAATTAACTTTCTCAGGGAATTCAAAGAAATCTGCTAAATAGCTTTCTCCAAATCTACTTGTTCGCCCATTAATATTTCTAAAAGAGTCCATGAAGAATGGTTTATTAAAGTCAAACTCAACGACTACACCTTTATGCTCATCAGCGTAATGAGACCACATCAGTGGATTATTATAGTCTTCAGTAAAAGAAAGTATGCCTAAATCAAACAGGTCACTTTGGATTCCCTCCATGCTCTCATCAAGCATTGATTCCTCAGTTTCATGAACACCTTGGTTCTTACTTTTGTAATATTCTGTATGATTTCGATCTGCATCCCGCACTTGCGTCTTATTGAAATAACCTTCAAAAGGATCGTTCAGCGCCAATACTGGCGTTGCACGAATCATGAGAGTTTCAAAGAAATCAACTCTTAACGGCATATATTTGTATAAAAACCTATTCATACTTCTTCCATAGCTAACGGTTTTATTGTGCGGCGAAGCAAATGCACCTCTAGTAATAAACTAGAATGAAACCTTTAAAAGTCTCTGCACCATGATCTTACTTACATCACGCCTATTCTTTACGATTACCTTTATAGTAATTCAACAAACCATTGGTGGATGAATCAT
>CAMZLX010000033.1 GCA_947311795.1 uncultured Zetaproteobacteria bacterium | reverse complement strand
CTTCGGTCGAAATGACATGTTCGTATCTGATTAAATCAAGCTGCTCGGTGTCACTTTTTTCTTTTCTTTATCCCATTCTTCTTGGCTGAACACACCTTTGGCGATTAACAAACGCACCAAAGCATCCAACTCTTTTTGATTGCTTGGCATCATCTTACTTTGGCTTGGTTTTTCATCTTCCGCAGGCGCTGGCGCACCACCTGACATTTGTTTCATCAATGCCTCATCCACAATACCTGTCGGCTTTAAACCCTGCTGCTTTTGAAAGCTTTTGACGGCATCGCGGGTATCCACACCAAACAATGCCTTTTGGTCTTTAATCTCATAACCCATACGCTGCAACACCGATTGCAGTTGAGTGATGCTTTTGCCGCGCATAAAGATTTTTAATGCTCGTGCCATGTGTATCTCTCCTTAAACCTTATCCGACCAATGCAAACGCTGAAGCACGCTTGTAAAAACATCATCCAAACCCGCTTCAATGCGTATCTTCTCATGGGATACAGGATGCTCAAAGCTTAGAGATGTTGCAGCCAGCAGCAAGCGATGACAGTTCATCTTATCGCGAAACATCTGATTATGTTTGCCATCACCATGCGTGGTGTCGCCCACAATGGGATGAAAGATATGTTTAAAATGCCGCCGCAATTGATGTTTACGCCCAGTCTTCGGTGTTAAACGAACCAGACTGTACCTTGAAGTGTTATAACGCCCTACGGCTTCATCAAGTTCAACCGTGGCAAGCCGCTTATAATGGGTCACGGCATCTTGCGCATCTTTATCCTGCTTGGCTTGTTTATCGCTTTTTTTATCCAATTCTTCTTTGAGGGCATAATCAATGATGCCGCTTTCATCCGTAAAACCACGCACTACGGCAAGGTATGTTTTTTCAATGCTGTGTGCTGCAAACTGCTCACCCACTTGTTTGGCGGCGTCAGAGTTTAAAGCAAACAAAAGCACGCCAGATGTCGGTTTATCCAAGCGATGCACAGGGTAAACATGCTGCCCAACCTGATTGCGCACCATTTGCAGGGCAAAGCGGGTTTCATATTTATCAATCATAGAGCGATGCACCAACAAACCCGAAGGTTTATTCACCGCAACCAAATATTCATCCTGAAATAAGATTTCTAAGCTTTCATCGCACATATCGCGAGCTTAGCCGACAATCATTGAAATCATAGCCTTAAACCATAAGACTGAGCGCATGACAGAACACAAGAACACTGACCCTTTGCACGGCGTAACCCTAAAAATGATGTTGGAAGAGCTGGTTTCATTCTATGGCTGGGGTGAAATGGGCATTTACGTCAAAATTCGCTGCTTTAATATGAATCCGTCCATCAAATCAAGCTTGGCATTCCTGCGCAAAACGCCGTGGGCACGTACCAAGGTTGAGTATTTATACAAAGATATGTTGGATGAAAAGAATGGTGTAAGCAAAGAAGAACCAAAGAAAAAATCGAATAGCCCTTGGCCTGATGTTGATTAGAAGTTTAAACTCTTAACATCTAAGGCTTCAAACTTACCCACATCCAAACCATCCAAAGTGATGTCACCAATGGCATAACGAATCAAGCGAAGTGTGGGGAAACCAACGGCTGCCGTCATGCGGCGCACCTGCCGATTTTTGCCTTCAGAAATTTCCAGTTTTAACCATGATGTTGGAATGTTGGCACGAAACCGCACAGGAGGATTGCGCTGCCACAGATTTTGAGGCTCTGCCATCTTTTCGGCTTTTGCAGGTTTGGTTTTACCATCTTTAAGCACGACACCACGCCTTAATTGTTCAATGGCTTTATCGGTGATATCACCATCCACTTGCACCCAATACACCTTACTTTTCCCATATTTGGGATGCGCAATTTTATCTTGTAGCTTGCCATCATCGGTGAGCAGCAATAAACCCTCGCTATCCTTATCCAATCGCCCTGCGGCATACACATCTTTAAGCTTGATAAAGTCGGCTAAAGTCTCCTTATTATCTTGCGGGCTGAATTGGCATAAAACATTAAAAGGTTTGTTAAAACGAATGGTGGTCATGGGGCGAGACTAGTCATTTGAATGCATTTATGGAATGCTATCCCTTATGTTATTTCAACCCGACCCCGAAGTTGAAGCTTATGTACTTGTCAAAAAAGGCGCAGAACGCAGTTATCCTTTTGGTGAGGATGTGGCGGTGTATTAAGTGAAAAATAAGATGTTTGCACTCATGGGCAGTATAGGTATCAATCTCAAATGCGACCCTGATGAAGCCATCATTTATCGGCAGATGTTTGATGCCGTAACACCCGCTTATCACATGAACAAAGAGCATTGGAACTCTGTTGCGCTGGATGCTGATGCGCCCATGGATTTAATACACAAAATGATTGATGATTCTTATGCGCTGATTGTGGCTAAGCTACCGAAAAAGGATAGAGAACGGTTACTTGGGGGATTGAACACATGAAAACAGTTTTATTTGTAGTGACTGCATTGGCAGCACTTGGATTGGTTGCCTATATCGTAATGGCAGTGATGTCGCAGAAAATGCCCGATAATTTGGGTTTACAAGATGGTGTACTTCGCGCCTGCCCTGAATCGCCCAACTGCCTTTGCAGCGAAGCGCATACCCAAGGTGATGATGTACATTACATCGCACCCATTGCTGGCGACAAAGCCATGTGGGATAAGCTTCAACCCGTCATCCAAGCCCAAGGCGGCGAGGTAGTAAGCGACAACGGGGATTATAAACACTATACCTTTAGCACACCTATCATGCATTATGTGGATGATGTGGAGCTTAGGTTTGATGAAGCGTCTAATCTCATTCATATTCGCTCTGCATCGCGTATTGGACGCAAAGATTTTGGTGTCAATCAAGCGCGAATGGATAACATCAAACAAGCCTTATGAAAAAAATTGTGACAACCAAACCTAAATCATATATTAATACATGGGACTGACACCTGACATTTAAAAAATTAAGGTGGT
>CAMZLX010000032.1 GCA_947311795.1 uncultured Zetaproteobacteria bacterium | reverse complement strand
TACTGCTTGGCTCAAATGCTTTGCCGGCATGGCTTGCCACCCATTGTCTTGTTGTGATGGGCGTAGGATAGCAGGGATATTGGCTTCCTGCACCCTTGTTTGATTACCCTGCGGCAACAGCAGTTGATTAAAGCCTAAATTAGCAGCTTCTTTAGCTCTGATTTCAGGCGCACCCACGGCGCGAATTTCCCCTGTTAATCCGATTTCACCAAACACCACCAAATTAGAAGGCAAAGCTTTTTCTTGGAATGCGGAAAGGATTGCCAAGACCACGCCAAGGTCAGATGCGGGTTCGGAAAGTTTTACGCCCCCCACTACATTCACATAAATATCTTGTGTGCCCAGCGGAATACCCACGCGCCGCTCCAACACAGCCGTCAACATCGCCACACGATTGGCATCCACACCTACCGTTGAGCGCTTGGGTGTGGCATACACAGTAGGCGCAACCAAAGCTTGGATTTCCACCAAAATCGGACGCGTGCCTTCCATACATGCAACGACCACCGAACCTGGCACATCCACTGCTCTTTCAGCCAAAAACAAACGCGATGCATCACGAATGCCTGTTAGCCCTTTGTCGCTCATTTCAAACACGCCAATCTCACCCGCAGGGCCGAATCGGTTTTTTACGGCTCTTAATACGCGATGGTTATGTCCCCTATCACCTTCAAAATAAAGCACGGCATCCACCATGTGTTCCAACACGCGAGGGCCAGCGATGCTACCGTCTTTGGTGACATGCCCGACCAAAATCAGTGCGTGTCCAAGTTGTTTGGCGCTGGCAATCAAAGCTGCGGCACAATCACGGACTTGGGATACCGTGCCCGGTGCAGAAGATAATTGTTTGGTGACTGTGGTTTGAATGGAATCAATGATGACGGTGTGCGGTTTATACTTGGCAATGGTGGAAAGCATGGCTTCAAGTTCACATGATGTGGTGAGTTGCAAGTCGTCATGCAAGGCATCAATGCGCTCACCGCGAAGATGGACTTGGCGAGCCGATTCTTCGCCTGTGATATACAAAACTGTACCATGATGTTCAGCCAACTTTGCGCTGGCTTGCAACAATAGCGTTGATTTACCAATACCGGGGTCACCCCCAATCAACACGGCAGAACCACGCACTAAACCACCGCCAAGCACCCTATCCAACTCTTCAATATCCGTATTGCGGCGTGGTGCATCCTTGCTGTTGATTTCAGTGATGGGTTCAGGGCTTAACGCATTGGCAATGGTGTTTTGTTTTTGATTGCGAAAACCACCCACTTCCACAGCTTGTTCGGAAATGCAGTTCCACTCATGGCAATCTGGGCATTGCCCTTGCCATTTGCGCTGTTCAGAGCCGCAGGACTGGCAAATGTATAATGACTTCGCAGCAGCCATGATTTATTTGTCATTCCCGCGCAGGCGGGAATCCATGGATACCCAGTCAAGCTGAGTATGACGATGTTTTATTAAGTTTGTTTTCATGATGCAAACGCCTGCATAAACTCTTGCACGCCATCAGGTTCACACACCAACAACACCGTGCAACCCGCATCCATAGCCTTGTTTGCCGCTTCAGGGATGGGCATACCGCAACCTTTCATGCACAAATCATCGCTCCAAATATCGCCCTTAAAATTCATCTTGTCTTGGAGTATATCGTGCAACCAAAACTTGGAAAAAGTCGCTACATCGTCATCAACATTCGTGTATGCCACATGTGCCGTCATGATATGTTTTAACCCTTTAGTGAATAATTGGGGAAAAGCATCAGCTTCTTTCAAAATTGTATCCAAATCGGCATCCACTTCAGGCATGGCGATATGTGAATCGGCATTGGCTCTGCCATGACCAGGGAAATGTTTACCAATCGCCTCAATGCCTGCGTCATGCAAACCAAACATACATGCCGTTGCCAACACAGCGATGGTATCTGCATCTTTAGCATACGCACGATTGTCAATGATGGGGTCGCCTTGGGCATAAAAAATATCCAATACAGGCGCACAGTTATGGGTAAACCCTAAGTCTTTGAGTGCCTTGCCAGCTTGATAACTGTCGTTAAACACTTGTTTGATGGCTTCATCAGGGTCAGTTTTATACAGCGCACCAAAATCAGCCGCTTGGGTGCGGTTATCAAACGGAGCCCAAGGCATACGATGCACACGACCACCCTCTTCATCAATGGCAGTCCAAACATCTTTGCCTGCATGTTTGCGAACATCAGCCAGTAAAGCTTGGGTTTGTTCAGGGCTTTCCACATTGCGCGCAAATAAAATCACACCTTTGGGCGTGTGCTTTCGTAGCCAAGTTTTTTCTTGGTCGGTTAAGCTTAAACCTTCTAAACCAATCACGGCATGTTGAATCATTTGGGATGACATGCGGCGAGTGTAGCCTTGTTTTTCAGAATAAAAACCTTACACATGGACTAAAAATCAGCAGGACAATGAATATGCAGTGGTGTTTGTGTGATAGGGTGGATAAACGCCAGTTTTTCAGCATGAAGCAATAATCGTTCTGCTTTGTGAAAGGCTTCATCCGAAGCATAAAACTCATCACCCAAAATGGCATGACCGAGAGACATCATGTGAACCCTTAACTGATGGGAGCGACCTGTGATG
>CAMZLX010000031.1:2500-9456 GCA_947311795.1 uncultured Zetaproteobacteria bacterium | reverse complement strand
ACGCGGCAAACTCAAAGGTAAAAAAGTTTCGCGCATAACCTTTAACCAAATTACCCGCAAAGCCATTCAAGATGCGGTGGCAAACCCAACTGAATTGAATATGCCCTTGGTGGATGCGCAGCAAGCGCGCTCGGCTTTGGACTATCTTGTGGGCTTTACGCTTTCTCCGTTGTTATGGCGCAAGATTCGTGGTGGTTTGTCGGCAGGGCGGGTGCAGTCGGTGGCGTTGCGTTTGGTGTGTGAGCGCGAACAACATATCCGAGACTTCAAACCCAAAGAGTATTGGAGTGTTGAAGCGGCATGTCAAAAAGATAACGCTAAAGCAACATTCAAAGCGATGTTACATACACTTGGTGGTGAAAAGCTGACCAAGTTTGATTTGAATAATAATAAACTTGCTGAACAAGCAGCTAAAGTCGTGGAAGCAGGTGGGTTTGTTGTTAGCGATGTGCAAAAGAAAAAGAGCAAACAACATCCTGCTGCCCCTTTTATTACCTCAACCGTACAAATGGAAGCTTCGCGCAAGTTAGGATTTACAGCGCGCAAAACCATGCAGCTTGCGCAAAAGCTGTATGAAGGTGAAGAAGTGGACGGTGAGCGTGTTGGTTTGATTACTTATATGCGAACGGATTCTACAAGCCTATCTGAAGAAGCGATTGATGAAGTTCGGGGTCAAATCAAAACACAATTTGGTGCGGAGTTTGTACCCAGCAAACCAAGAACGTTCAAAGCCAAGAGCAAAAATGCGCAAGAAGCGCATGAGGCGATTCGCCCGACCTCATTTGCCCGCACACCTGAAAGCTTGAAGGGAACATTGCCTGCTGATGAGTTGAAATTATACACTTTGATTTGGAAGCGCACCGTGGCATCTCAAATGGAAGCGGCAGTGCTTGACCAAGTGCGTGCTGATTTAGCATCTGGCGACACCATTCTTCGTGCCAATGGTTCAACCTTGGTGTTCCCAGGTTTTCGAACATTATATATTGAAGGCACGGATGAGCCGAACAAAGATGGCGATGATAAAACATTACCGCCTTTGGAAATTGGCGATGTTATTGCCATTGATAGTGTCTTGCCCAAACAACATTTCACCGAGCCTAAGCCGCGCTTTTCTGAAGCAACCTTGGTGAAAGAGCTTGAAGCCCATGGTATTGGTCGTCCATCGACTTATGCCTCGATTTTGAATGTATTGCGTGTACGTAAGTATGTGGATATGGATAAGAAACGCTTTGTACCTACGGATGTGGGCGAAATCGTGAGTAAATTTTTAACCGATTATTTTGGCGACATTGTTGATGTGAACTTCACGGCAGACATTGAAAACAAACTGGATGCTGTGGCACGTGGTGAGCGCGAGTGGAAACCATTGTTGCATGACTTCTGGGGCCCATTTAAAGAGCGGATTGACCATACCCAAGAAAATGTGAAACGCTCGGATGTGACCCATGAAGAGACTGATGAAATTTGCCCTGAATGTGGCAAGCCTATGGCAATTAAACTGGGCAAGTATGGTAAATTTTTAGCGTGTACGGGTTACCCTGAGTGTAAAGTCGCCAAACCGTTGAATGGCGATGCAGAGCCTGCACCAGTTGAAGAATCGGATGAGAAGTGCGAAAAATGCCAGTCGCCTATGGTGATTAAAACAGGGCGGTATGGAAAATTCTTGGCGTGTTCAGCGTATCCAAAATGCAAAAATATTCAGCCTTTGGAGAAACCCAAAGATACAGGTATTTCATGTCCAACCTGTAACAAAGGCACATTCTTAGAGAAGAAATCGCGCCGAGGTAAAATATTTTATTCATGCTCGCAATATCCCAAGTGTAAACATGCACTGTGGAATAAACCTTTGGATAAACCGTGTCCTGAATGTGGTGCACCGTTTGTCACTGAGAAAATCACCAAACGTAATGGTACAGAACATGTATGCGCCAGCGAAACATGCAGTTGGAAAGAGCAGATTCAAGCACCCGACTGATGGCTTTTTCATATCGGTTTGGCAATATCGATGATATTGAGGCGGTATTTCGTTTAAGCCGTACTGTGCTGAATGAGGCATGGTCAAAAGATGTGATGTTACAATCGCTTCAGGTTGGTTATAATTTGTTTGTGTGTTATCAAGGCGAAACATTGATTGCTTATGTGTTAAGCCAAGATGTTTTGTTAGAAACACAAATCATGCAGGTGTGTGTGCACCAAGATTTCAGGCGTTTGGGGGTTGCAAACAAACTTATGAACATGTTAATCGCAGCCAAACAAGGTATGGAAGTATTGATGCTGGAAGTGCGGGCTTCCAATGCTGTGGCGCAATCATTTTATCACCATTTGGGTTTTACAAACGTTGGGCAACGCCCCAATTATTATGCGGCAACATCAAGTAAACCACGTGAAGATGCCGTGGTGATGGCGTATCCGTTGTCGGCATGATTCAACAACTTTTGCATACACAAACATGGTTGGATGTGCGCAGTTGGCGTGCAGAATACGGTGAAACACTTACCCCTGTGCAAATCAGCGTGTTATCGGTGGTGACACCTTTAACCCGTTTGCTTGAAGGTAAGTATGGCATGAAGTTGGATGTGCATTTGCATGACCAATTTGTTGATACTATTGATGAGACGGAAGCCAAGCTTTTAAAAGTGGATGCGCAAGAGCGCTGCTTGCGGCGTAAAGTGTCACTTCTTTCGCGGGGCGAAGTGATGTTTGATGCGGAATCGGTGTTGCCGTTAAATGCCTTACCTATTGCGCTCATGGATGAGCTTGAATCAGGCAAACGCCCGCTTGCAAACCTACTGGCTGACCAAGGATTGTCGCTATCAAGGTTCAACCTGAATATTGCTTTAATCAAAGAAGCGGGTTTGTATGATGGTTGTTGGGTAAGGCGTTCTGTGTTGGATTCCTCCTCGGGTGCGCAAGCATTGGTAACCGAAGTGTTTCAAGATGCGGTTTGGCGTAAGCTTCAATATTTAATTCAGCGTTAAAACACAAGTAGAATTGACACTAGCCTTGCACCCCTTAGCGTGGCGGCTATTGATATGATGAATGAAGTAAAAGGTGACACATTGTGAGTGATAAAAAGCAAGAAAATGCCCCTGTTGAAGGGATTGTTGATGGAACAGATTTTGTTGAATTAAAGCGTGATATGCAAAGCGCGAAGCTGATTGCATGGCTGCAATATAACCAACAACAATTGATTGCTGCTGCGGTCGTTTTGGTGCTTGCGCTGGTGGGTAATGGCTTATGGCAAGAGCAGCAACGCAATCAGAAAGAAGCGGCTGCGTTGATGTATATTAAAGCGATGAACACCAATGATGAAGCTGAGCAAACAGCGATGTTTGATAGTGTGATTAAAGAATATCCCGATTCAGGTTATGCAGCCTTAGCCCAGCTGAAAAAGAGCAGCAGCACAGACATTGAAGCACGCAAAGCTGCACTTCAAAGCTTGGTTGATAGCAAAGGTGCGCCGGAATTTGTGTGGCAAGCACGCCTTGAGCTAGCAGAGCTTTATGCTGAAGAAGGTGATGCTGAGAAAGCGAAAGAACTTGCACAAGAAAATGTTGGTAAACATTACCAACAAGCACGTTATGCTTTGTTGGCAAAACTTGCGACGGATGCATCTGAAAAAGAAACATTGATCCAAAAAGCATTGGATGCAGAATCACATGACAATGATTTAAAAGCATCTCTTGAAGCTGAGCTCGCATTACTTCAAGCCTCAAAATAACATGAAATATTTCGCCTATGCTTTTGCATTTGTTGCTTATGTTGCAGGTGCGCTGTTTATTTACACGGCAACATTTGCTGAAGCAGCGACGATTGAAACGGTATGGTCGGTTGATGTTGACCAACGTCTGCCAAATGATTCAGTGGCTTTAAGCCATCCAGCGATATTTAAATACCTTGATGAAACGTGGGCGGTATTGGCGGGTCGCGATGGCTGGGTGCATGTGTATGATATTGTTTCAGGCGGTGAGGTGCGTCGTTTTTATTTGGGTGTACCCGTAGACTCTGGTGCCCTAACCCTACAAAATAACACTGTGGTCTTTGGAGATATTCAAGGTCATTTATATGCTGTTGATCCAGTTAAAGGGAAAGTTGTATGGCAGAAAAGAATGCCATCGACCTTTACTATGCAGCCTGTTGCAGTGGGCAGTGACTTTCTTGTGCAAACAGCTGATAATGAATTGTATCACTTTTCAGAATCAGGTGAAAAACGTTGGAGTTATGCGGGTTCCAAAAATACATTAAGTTTGTATTTGGCTGCCAGCCCTCGTGTTGTTGGGGATGTGATATATACGGTATTTAACAATGGTGATGCTGTTGCATTAAAAGCATACACTGGGGACGCTCTTTGGAAACAACAAACAATATCTGCAAGTCTTGCAGCAAGGATAGGCGATATTAATGGCCCTTTAGCAACACCGTTATTGGTTGAGAAGCTTCATTTGGCTGGCGAACAGGTTGATCATGCTTTGATGGTGCCTATTTTTAATGGTGAGTTGGTGATTCTGTCGGCGGAAGATGGCTCTCAATCATTCTCACTTCCTGTTTCACTGAAATCTGAACCCTTGCTTGTGAACAATAAAATATTTATGGCAGACAGCCTTGGTTTTTTGCATGCGTATAATACCAAAAAGGGAAGCCGCTTGTGGAGCAAGAAAATTTCTGAGCATGAGCTGGTAGGTCCAGTTGTATTTGGTGGAGCACTTTGGTTGACCGATAATCAGGGTAATGTTTTTCGAGCAAACATGGATGGTGTGGTTGAAGCGCATATAACCTTGAAAGGTGGTATAGCACGCCTGCCGATTGTGACAGATATGGGTCTTCTTATTCGTACCGACCGTGGTCTGATGACCTTGGTGAAATAGATGGCATTTAAACTTCCCGTTATAGCTATTGTTGGTCGCCCCAATGTAGGGAAATCGACACTTTTCAATCGAATTATTAAAAAACGTAAGGCTATTGTTGGTGATAGACCTGGGGTAACCGTTGACCGCTTGGAAACGGAATGTGTGATTGGTGGTGAGCCCTGTGTGTTGGTTGACACGGGTGGTATTGGCGAATCTCAGCATGGCGAAATGCAAGGTGCGATTGATAGCCAAGTGGAAGCGGCATTAGATATTGCTGACATTGTTGTTTTTGCAGTGGATGCGCTTGCAGGGCCAACACCTGTTGACCATGCTTTGGCGCAAATGTTGCGTAAGTCCAATATTCCTGTGTTATTGGTTGTCAATAAAGCTGAAAATGCAGGGCTTGCCTCTGAATTTTTTGTGCTTGGCATGGGTGAGCCTAATCCAGTTTCGGCTGCACATGGTCATGGTATGCAAGCTTTGTGCACGTTGATTGCGAAAGCGATTCCTAAGTATGATATTCAAGATGAAATCAGTGATGAAAAGCCGCTGGCAAGTGTCACGGTGATTGGTCGCCCTAATGTGGGCAAATCAACGTTGATTAATGCATGGCTAGGTCAAGATAGGATGGTGGTCAGCCCGATTGCAGGCACAACACGTGATGCCATTGATACAGATATGCCGTTTGACGATAGTTTTGTCCGTTTGGTGGATACTGCGGGGCAACGTAAAACAGGGCGCATCAGTGATGTGATTGAATTTGTGGCGCGGGTCAAAGCCGTTCAAGCGTTTAGACGTGCGGATGTTGCAGTCATGGTGCTAGACGGCGCAGAAGGCATTGTTGAGCAAGACATGCGTTTGATGCACTTGGCGCAAGATGAAGGTTGTGCATTGATTGTTGCGGTGAACAAGGTTGATTTATTATCCGATGAAGATTGGAAATATTATGTTGAACGTCTTGATTTTAGAATGCGCGGCTTGCCTGATATTCCTGTGTTTCGCACGGCTGCCAAACATAAAAAGGGTGTGAAAAAGTTATTAAAACATGCGGTTGATGCAGGTGTTGCCAATGGTTTTGAAGTCGGCACAGGTCAGCTTAATCGCTGGTTGGGAGATGCTGAGAAAAAACAATATGCGCCCAGTGATGGTGGAGCAGTTGTGCGCTTAAAATATGCATCACAAGTAGGCACAACACCGCCAACCATTAGGATTTTTAGCAATCGACCTCAAGCCATTAAATCGTCTTATAAGCATTACCTCGAAAAAAGTTTCCGCCAATATTTTAAGCTTCCGGGTATTCCTGTGCGTATTAAATTTGCCAAGTCGGATAACCCGTACGAAGAAAAAGCTAAGGGTAAAACCAAGACTGCCAATGAAAAGCGGCATCAGGAAAAGAAAAGAAGTCGCGGCTAATGCATTGCTTTGAAGAAACCAAAGTGTTGCCCGTAAGCGCCAAAGAAATGTATGACTTGGTGATGGATATTGAAACATATCCGGTGTTTGTGCCTTGGCTTTGTGGCGCTGAACTGTTGGAAGTTAAAGACAATGAACTGAGTGCAGAGCTGACCATGGACTTGGCAGGCACGAAACATAAATTTCAAACCGTTGATTATTTTATGCCGCATAAGCTTGTGGAAATTCGTTTGCTCACGGGACCGTTTAAATTTTTGGAAAGTGTGTGGACATTTGACCACATTGACGATGAAAGCTGCAAGGTTCATTTCTCGATTGAATTTGAATTTAAGAGTATGATGTTGGATATTGTGGCTTCGCCGCTGTTTGGTGCAGCATGTAAAACCATGGTCAAAACATTTGAAAAGCGTGCGGTTAGTTTAAAAGCAGTAAGGAGTTAAGCCATGCATGTATCGGTTGTTTATGCTTTGCCTGAAGAGCAGTTTCTCGAAGAGTTGGATGTGCCCGAGCAATGTACGGTTGAGCAAGTGATTCAAATGTCGCAAGTGTTGGTCAAGTTTCCAGAATTGGACTTGGCTGTGAACAAGGTCGGTATTTATGCCAAGTTGACCAAACTTGATGCAGAAGTTCATGAGGGCGAACGCATTGAGTTGTATCGCGCTGTGCCACGCAAGCCGCGTGATGCACATGCTTCAG
>CAMZLX010000030.1 GCA_947311795.1 uncultured Zetaproteobacteria bacterium | reverse complement strand
GCTGCATTACCACTTTCCACACAGACCATATTAAGAAACGCATCATCCGCACCCAAATCGCCCATAGCTTTGCATTTATCTAACCACGGATTCCATACAATGCTTGATTGGCTACCTTGTTTGTTGATATGAATATTGCGATTCAACACTTTATCTTGAATGATGACATCATGGCTTTGGTTGATATAAATTCTATCCACTTCTTGCTCAAAACACACAGTACCTTGTTGGCTTTTGCGTTGATAGGCTTCGAGTTTATCAAGGTATGCAATGCCATCCAGACCTTGCACTTCAATCTGTCGCACATCTTGAACATGGAAATACGTATGCAGAGCTTCGCTTAATGGGATAGGTACATCACTTTGATTGGTCGTGGTCAGTTCAACATGTAAGCTGCGACCAAACACCACTTTGATTTCAACAGGTGTATCATACTTCCATTGCTCCGTTTGCGTGTCTAACAAACGCATCACCACTTCAATTTCACCACCTGCCAAGTCAGACGTACTCACCAGCTCCCAATCGGCTGTGCGGGCAAAGCCATGCGCTGCAAACGTGGATTCCGTGGCATGGTCACCAAACCACGGCCAGCAAATCGGAATACCGCCGCGAATAGATTTACCCTTTTCCAGCTTGGCATCAGGCGATAACCACAACACAGGCGCTTCACCGTTGGGCTGCCAAGTCATCACATGCGCGCCTTGCAGCGCCAGTCTCGCAGCACAAAGCTCACTGTGTATATCAATGATTATAAAACCATTGCCAACATCTCGAAAGCTAAGTTTATCTTGAATGCCAAAAGATTCGGTTAGCTGCTGCGTGTTCATGGGGTTAAACTTGTGAAACGGTGTTAATCACTTCAGCCAAAGCAAGCTGAACCTGCTCACCTGTGTTTAGATTTTTCAACATCACTTGATTGGCTTTCATTTCATCTTCGCCAATGGTGACCACAAACTTTGCCCCTTCTCTATCTGCCATTTTGAATTGTTTTTTGGCACTACCACCACCGCAATGAATCACAGACAATCCTGCTTCACGAAGTTTGCCAGCTTGCTGCAAGGCATAGCCCATCACAGCATCGCCCAAGGCAACAACCGCAATATCAGGCTTCGCTTGCTCGACTTCGGGCAACAGCATTTCTAAACGTTCCATACCTGCGGCAAACCCAATCGCAGGTGTAGCAGGCCCGCCCAAGGATTCGACCAAACCATCATATCGCCCACCTGCCAACACCGTGCCTTGCGCACCCAGTTGGTCGGTGATGAACTCAAAAGCCGTACGATTATAATAATCCAAACCACGCACAATGCGTGGGTTGATGGTGTACGAGACATCCAAAGCACCCAAGCCCGATTTCAAACCTGAAAAGTGTGTATCGCAAGCTTCACATAAATGATTCACCATTTCAGGTGCATCGGTGAGTGCTGCTTGGCATGATTGCACCTTACAATCCAACACCCGCATCGGATTACTATCCATGCGCTCATGGCATGTTTCACACAAAGCATCCTTTTTGCTTTGTAAAAAGCTTAACAAGGCATCCCGATATGCAGGGCGGCATGATGTACAACCCAAGGAGTTGATTTCAAGGCGTGTTTCTTGAATCCCTAACGTATCTAAAAATCGCTGCGCCATAGACAACACTTCGGCATCTTCCACAGGTCCTGATGCGCCAAAAAACTCTGCACCTATTTGCTGAAATTGACGCAATCTTCCTTTTTGTGGGCGTTCCCTGCGAAACATGGGTCCCATGTAAAACCAGCGTTGCGCCCCTGTCCTTGTTAAACCTGCTTGCAAATAAGCCCGCACTGCACCTGCCGTACCTTCTGGGCGCAAGCAAATATGGTCACCACCTTGGTCTTCAAAGGCATACATTTCTTTGGATACAATATCTGTTTTTTCACCCACCGAACGCACAAATAACGCTGTTGGCTCTAAAATCGGCAATCGCACCTCAGAAAAAGCGTAGGATGAAAATACATCACGTGCTACTTCTTCAATATGTCGCCATGCGCGCACTTGCGCTGGAAGCCCATCATGAATGCCACGAATACTTTGTAATTTTTGCTTTGCCATATTGAAAACCCTATGCTTGCCTTGAAATACAGATAACGATGCACAAACTATATACCAACAACGCGTTATCAACAAAAGGGGTGATATGAGTTCAAGTCTTGATGCTTTAATTGTGCTCATTGCCGTGTTCAACAGTGATGATGAGGTCTTGCTACTCAAACGAAAGGCTGATGTGCATTGCCCTGATGTTTGGTCATTTCCTGGTGGCAAAGTTGAAGCTGATGAAATGCCCTTACCCGCCGCAGTACGTGAGCTTCAAGAAGAAACAGGCATCAAAGGCAAGCTTTGGCGACATGTCGGCAAGCATGCCCATAACTATGAGGACAGAAATCTAGCATTCATCTTTTTTTTCTGTCGCTATGATGGCAAGCAAAACATTCAAGCTGAAAGTGAATCTCAGTGGTGCGCTTTGGATGAATTAAGTGCAAAAAAAATGCCTGAGGCTAATCAGGCATTGATTAAGATGCTTATCACATCCAAAGAAGAAGGGTTATTTCCAAATTAGTTTTCAATTTCACCTGTATCAACGCGTTTGAACCCAGCTTTGCGGAATAAGGGTTCGCATTGTAATGTATCTCCTTGGAGCAATACAATACTTTTGGTTTCAGGATGTTTGTAAACAATAGGTTTACCACCACTAGAACATGCAGATAATACTGCTGCTGCACTGATCATAATTAATACACGGGATAGATTCATAACTTGCTCCTTTTGCTAATGCCTAACCAAGCTTAGAACGAAAACTAATCAGCATCAAGCCAAACTTCAATCATCGCACACAATTTGACTTCTCCCCATATCTTTAGCCCTATACATACGCTTGTCAGCAAGCATCAGCATTTCATCTACCATACCATTGAGCGAGGCACTCTGTTTCAACTCATCAAATGATGCTACACCTGCCGAAAAGCTCACTTGAATACGCACACTTAAACCCAATCGAATTTCTTCAGCAACAATCACTTGCAAACATTTCTCTACAGCTTGTTTTGCTTCTTGTTTCCCTGTGTGCGGGAGTAAAACCAAAAACTCTTCACCACCCCAACGCGCTAATGTGTCTGCACCACGCAAATGTTCGTTAATACGCTGGGTGACCACTTTAAGCACTTCATCGCCAGCTGAATGCCCATATTGATCATTGATACGTTTAAAGTGATCCAAATCCAACATCACTAACGAACAATTCACAGCGTATCGCTTACACCTTTCCACTTCTTGCTCAATTTGCGACAACATGAATCTACGGTTAAACAAGTTGGTCAACACATCATGGGTCGCTTGAAATTCCAACTCTTTTTTAGCCATCTTCAAATCTGTTACCATGCGCCACATTAGCTTGGCTTCTAAACCTCCAATCACACCACCTACACCCAAAATATTGGCGGCAACTTCTTCCACCATCTCATTACCTGTTAAATTGAATACAACGCACGGTGCAGATGCAACAATAGCCTCTTCCACATCCGTATAGGTGGCTATACCGCGTTCTTTAGCTATTTTAAAACCTGATGTATTGGTCTCAAGATCAACAATACCAATCACTTCAACCAAATCTTCTTCAAGCAAGGTTTCAAGCATGGCAGTTCCACCACGCCCCGCACCTAGAATCACTACGCGACTCGGGTCATCACGCAAATGTTTCTTTTTTTCATTATGTTGAATCGTATGTTTTATCATATTAAGCATAGAGCTAGCATATTTGATACCAAAATTTGTTTGTTAACGTTATGCTTCGCCTATGAGTTTAGATAATAAAAAGAAAAGAGATTTAAAATCCAAAGCACACCACCTCAAAGTGGTGATTCAAGTTGGGCAACATGGCGTATCTGAAAGTGTGATTGCTGAAACAGATAATGCTTTAAATATTCATGAGTTGATTAAAGTACAGATTCAAAGCGATGATAGAGATGAGCGCAAAGATGCTGCCAACACATTGGCTGCAAAAACCCGCTCAGAAATCGTGCAAAAAATCGGTAAAATTTTTGTGTTATTCCGTGAGAATAAGGATAAAGCATGAGCGTTAGCCTGATTGAACAAGTTTTAAACGATACCTTTGCACCCAGCCACCTCGAAATCATCGATGAATCCCATCTTCATGCCGGTCATGAAGGTGCTAAATCTGGCGGCGGACATTATATCGTGCATATTGTTTCCCCTGATTTTTCTGGAAAATCGCGCATTCAAAAACATCGTTTGGTTAATGATGCGACCAAACATTTATTTCCTAGCGTGATTCATGCTTTAAGTATTGATGCCAAAGCACCTGAAGACACATGACCACTGCCAAGCTGCTTATTTCTGATTCCGAGCATCATGCGGATATGTTGTATGTATCGGGTATGTTTGTGCCTGATGCCTTT
>CAMZLX010000029.1 GCA_947311795.1 uncultured Zetaproteobacteria bacterium | reverse complement strand
GTCACTTCACTTTGCGCTGCTGCACCTAAATCATAACGCTGCTTGGTCATATCCAACTGCGCTTCAAGAAGATGTAAGATGCGTTGATTTGCTTGCAGTTGCTCAAAAAGTTGCGCTTGCACCATGGCTGCACTGACCACATTGGCAACCAAACTTAATCGCGCTGCTTCATATTGGTATGCTTTATAGGATGCTTCTGCTTCCAACGATTCAAGAAGACGTTTGTTTGTACCAAACAAGTCAAAGTTATAACCCAAGTTTAAACCCGCATTGTAAAGCGTATATGTGGATGAGCTGGATGGAAGCCCAAATGCCGCTTTATTGATACGTTGCCTAGACCCACCTGGACCCAAAGAAACTTGAGGGTATAAACTTGAACCCGATTGCGCTTCATAGGTTTGTTGTGCTTGGACTAAGCTTGCATCGGCGGCTGCCAATGTTGGGCTATTCACCAACGCTTTCTCAACCACCGCATTAAGTTTATCTGAATCAAAACTTTCCCACCAATTGGCTTGAATACGATTACGCACAAACTTTTGCGATGCACCCACAGCTACGGGTTCAGGCAATGATTCCGCTAAGGTTAAGGCAACTTGAAAACTATCCTCTTCCATGCCTGCATCTTTGAGAGCATCTGGGCGTTGATAGTCAGGGCCAACAGCACAAGATGAAAGCAGCAAAAGTATCATCAAAGGTAATGTTTTATTTCGCTGTATTCTCATATCGCCCTACCTTCACCAGCTTCTTCAATCGTTTTACCATCTCGAATATGATAAATCCGCTTAAATGTTGGCATAATTTTTTCGTCATGGGTCACCACGATAATGGCTGTCTCATATTCTTTTGCCATTTCGTTTAATATTTTCATCACAGCCAATGCACGCTCACTATCCAATGGTGCGGTTGGTTCATCGGCAAGAATCACAGGCGGATGACTCACCAAAGCTCTGGCAATGGCAACACGCTGTTGTTCACCACCTGATAATTGTGAAGGCATCGCTTTCGCCCGATGTGCAACATCCAAAGCTTCAAGCAAATCCATCGCTCGTTTGCGCGATGCATCATTGGAATGACCTGCCAACATGAGAATCAATGCCACATTATCAATCACATCTAAAAATGGAATCAGATAAGGAGCTTGAAATACAAAACCAATGCTATCCCTGCGCAACGCACCCAAATCTTTGATATTCCACTTTTGATCATAAATGGTTTCACCACCCAAAATCATACGCCCACTGGTGGGCTCAATGACAGCACCCAAACATTTAAGAAGTGTGCTTTTACCTGAACCTGAAGGCCCCACCAACCCCACCACTTCGCCAGGGCCCACTTGCATATTCACACCTTTAAGTGCTTCAACAGCCGTATCACCCACACCATATTGTTTGTGTAAGTCTTCAATAATAATGCCTCTAGCCACCGATAGCCTCCGCAGGGTCCACTTTAAGCGCTGCCCGAATCGCAATCAGGCTCGCCAACACACAAATTACCATAATTAACACAAAACCTATGACTGCATCCGATGGCTCCAATAATATATATTTGGGGAACACGGGAGCCCAAAATGTCGCTGCAATTTTACCAATCACAAAGCCAATCAGACCCAAACCAATCGCCTGTTGAATAATCATGGCTGCAATGGTTCTATTCTTGGTACCAATCAATTTCAGCACAGCAATTTCTCTTATTTTACCAATGGTTAACGTGTAAATAATAAAGGCGACAATCGCAGCACTAACAATGGCAAGAATGACCAAAAACATGGCAATTTGTCGCGCTGCTGTTTTAATCAATTTTTCAATCAAAATGGATTCCATTTGCGCCCGCGTATAAACCTGAAGCCGCTTCCACTTGCGAATAGGCTCAGCCACTTGTTCAGGGGTGAATCCTGGTTTTACACGCACCAACACAGCATTAACAAACGGATTCACACTTTGCGAAGCAAGCACGGCATCCAACAAACCTGGCACGGCTGGATTATTAAAAGCAGGGTTTGCTGCCGTTCTTCGGCGTTGATTCAAGATTGCATCATTATCTTTGAGAAACTGCGCTTCTTGTGCATCTTTAAGCGGGATAAACAGCATAGGGTCACCACTGGATGACACCATGCGTTTGGTTAAACCCACCACAGTATATTGATTGCGGCGGATTTTGACTCTATCACCAATCTGAAAGCCTGCTTTGACATCTGCCACAGCTTCATAATGACCGCGTGTAATATGTCTTCCTGCCACCAAAAATCGAGGTTGACCAGGTAGCCCCTGCTCTGTGGTAACAATACCTGCCACCATCACACGAACATCCAAGTCACCTTGGCTAATTTGGGATGTTAAGTAGGTGACATTTGCCGCAGCATCCACACCCGCCATACCTAAAATACCACGGTATTCATCATCATAAATACTCGAAGCCTCAGCATAAGGACCAAGCGTGCCTTGCTGCACCACCCATAAATCAGCACCACTGTTATCCAGCAACACCTTAGCATCATCCACCATACCACGGTACACACCTGCCATGGTCATGGTTACGCCAATCAATAAGCCAAGCCCAATGCCTGTGAAGACAAACTTACCCCATGAGTGAGCAATATCCCGCCCTGCAAGGCTAATCATGGCTGAATGCGCTCCACCACATCAATTTTTGAGCCTTGTTTTAGAGCATATTTACTATACACCACCACAACTGCACCCGCCTGCAAACCTTTTAAAACTTGAACTTCTCCATCCAAGCTGCTTTCACCCACAGAGACAAGCACAAATTCAATCTCGCCATCTTGTACTTGCCATACCCCCACTTCACCATCCAACTGCTGAAGCGCAGCATTGGGAATCACAGGTTTTGCAGGTAGTTCAGGAAGCGCTACGGTGACTTCTGCCAACTCACCAATCGGAGGCATGGGTTGAGGCAATTGATCAAATACAACTTTGGCTAGGATTTCTTCAGTCACAGCATCTGCCATCACTTCAACACGTTGTACCTTAGCTGCATAAAGCGTTTGGCTTTGCGAACGAAGTTTAATCTTTGCAGGCAAAGCTGCGGCTAACCCAGTGGAACGCTGTTGGTCAAAGCGTGTATTCACCCATAAACTCATAGGGTCTATCATTTCCACCACAGCTTGACCTGACATCACCGTTGACCCCGCTTCAGCACGCCTTGCAGAAATCACACCGTCTTTGGGTGCAACAAGGCGCAAATTATCACGCACATTACTTAACCCTTTGCGGTCAAACTGCACCCTAGCC
Organism: uncultured Zetaproteobacteria bacterium; assembly: GCA_947311795.1. Lineage (GTDB taxonomy): Bacteria > Pseudomonadota > Zetaproteobacteria > Mariprofundales > Mariprofundaceae > Ghiorsea. Next base: position 11,550 of record CAMZLX010000029.1, on the reverse strand, counting down.
AATTCTTTCTGCGCTGAATTGAGATTGGCTTTAGCAATAGCAACACCTGAAGTAGCCGATTGTAGCTCTTGTTTTTTGGCTTCATACACTTCATCACCGATGGATTGAATAGCTAATAATTTTTTGTAACGCTGCTCTTGCGCTTGGGCAAAATTCAAACGCGACTCAGCCTCTTTGAGCACAGCCTTGGCTGATGTGATACCATCTCTCGCCCGTTTGATTGCCATGCTTTGCGAATGAATCTTTTCATCCAAATCAATAGGCTCCATCTCTGCCAACAATTGCCCTGCCTTCACCCTATCACCCACATCCACATAAACCGCTTGTAAACGACCTGGTGCAATAGGTCCTATACTATAACTGTATCGAGCTTCTACTGTACCAATGCCAAATAACGCTGGGGAAATGGCTTTGTTTTCTACCTTAACCGTTGTTACAGGCACGGGAGCCAAAGGTCCTGAAGTCATACCCACATAAACAAATAACAGCAGCATAGGCACAATGACTGCAACAAGACCTAACGTGCGTTTGTTCATTTCTAATAATTTCATATTTAAGCCTCTATTCCTCGTTTATATATATTAAATATTTCTACTGCATTGGATTCGATATCATGGCTATTGTTGGTGAGTAGTGACTGCATCACTAAACCTTGGATAATACCAATAAACATCGTCGCTGCAGTTTTTTCATCTATACCTTGGTGTATTTCACCCGTAGCTATACCTTGCTTAATTATTATCCCCAATTTTTGGCTGTAGCTGGTCATTAACGTTCTCGCCATTAGTTTGGCAGGTGTTGTTTTCGACCGCTGCAACTCTCCAACAAGCATTCTGGGCACACCTGAGTGGGTCATAATAAAGTATACATGAGCCATAAAAATAGCCTCCAAAGCATCAAGGGGTCTTTTACCTTCGCTTGCCTTATCAACACGACTTAACAGCATTTCAGCAACCCATGCCATCACTGCCTGCAGTATCGCATCTTTACTCGGAAAATGACGAAATAATGCGCCTTGACTTAGACCCATTCTTTTTGCAATTGCCGATGTTGTTATTTCTTCTGGACTTTGTTCTGCAGCCATCGCAATCACAGTTTGCACCGTACTCGCTTGCCGCTCTGCTTTGGGTAAATGTTGCGCATGACTCGACAATTTATCGCACCTCTATTAAAGTAATTAGGCACTCACTTTATAGTCTGCATTATTAGTTGTCAACTACAACTATTTTATTTAAGTACAAAAAATACCCCCAAGCCGAAGCTTGGAGGTATAAAAACATAGGATTAAAGTATCTTAGCTTGTCGCGTCAGTTACTTCTGTAACAAACAAAACCGCAAAAAGAGCAGTTGCTACAATTGCAAGTCCATCACGGTATAAAACTTTACCCAATTTCTTAGTTAATGTACGCATAATATATCTCCTTTTACGTTCAAGATAGGGCAATGATACACGTCCAAGATGACAGGAATGTGACGATAGTCATTAAATACGAATTAATATTTATTAATGTTTACAGTAGCTTAACATCTTGTTTTCACTTCACAACCCTCATCTGATACTATCCGCTTATTAATCCTCAGGAGCAATACTGTGCTACAAAAAAAACATCCATTTCTCGAACTTGGCTTCCGTCCTTTTTTCTTGGGTTCAAGTTTCTTTGCTATGCTCACCATGGCACTGTGGTCTGCGGTGTATATTTTTCAAATTGATTTTACGCTTGAACATATATCGCAATACGAATGGCACGCCCATGAAATGTTGTTTGGTTATGCCATAGCTGTAATCACTGGTTTTTTGCTCACCTCCGTTCGCACATGGAGTAAAATGAATACCGCTTCTGGATATACCCTACTTATACTTTTCTTATGTTGGGTATGCGCGCGAATCCTCTACCTTTTTGGCACAACCTATATCGCCTATGCCGCCATCTTTGATTTAACATTTATACTGAGCTTGGCTTATATCCTTAGCCATAGGATTATCAAAGCCAAACAATGGAAACAGGTTGGTATTATTGCCAAAGTTTGGCTAATCACACTATGTCATACCCTGTTTTACTTGGGTGCATTGGGTTATATCGAAAATGGTGTGGTTTGGGGTTTATTTGCTGCCATGTATATCATTCTTGCCTTAATTCTAACCATGGGTCGGCGCGTGATTCCATTTTTTATTGAACGTGCAACCAACGATACCGTCAAACTGTTTAATACCCGCTGGGTTGATATACCCAACATCTTCCTATTTCTCACTTTTGCCATCAATGAAGTCTTTATTGAGCACGAAGCCACATCCGCCTATCTCGCCAGCATATTGTTTGCGCTCAATGCCTACCGTCTAATCCGTTGGCATCACCCCATCATTTGGCAGCAGGGTTTATTGTGGAGCATCTATCTATCCTTTTGGATGATTAACCTTGGTTTTGTATTGTTTGCGCTCAACTTCTTCTTACAACTGGATATTCCCAAGTTGCTCACCCTTCATACGTTTACGGTAGGTGGCATAGGCATGATGACCATCGGTATGATTTCTAGGGTGTCTTTGGCGCACACAGGGCGTAATGTGTATCAACCGCCCAAACCCATCAAATACGCTTTTGTCGCTATTCTTCTCAGCACCATCACCCGCGTGATTGTACCCTTATTTGATATTGTTCCCTACGAAACACTGATTGGTGTGTCCCAAATCTTTTGGGTGATTGCATTTGCTATTTTTACAATCGCTTATGCGCCTATTTTGATAAAACCAAAATAGGTTTAACTTACCAAGGTCTTGAAGGTAGCCCCGAAGCAGCCCACATCTGCTGCCACCACGCATAATAGACTTCAAAATCACCCCGCTCCGCTAAAGATGTGGCTGAAAAGACTGTGCCTGACCAAAGCCATGCAGTAATAAGTGCAAAAAATACGGTGACAGGCCCCATATCGCGGCGTGCTGCCCAGAATGTTAGGATTAACAAAGGCCAAACCAGCATAGCGGCAACCCCTGCATCACCCCAACGCCCAAGCCATGCATGACCTGTGCCTGGTAAAATAGCCGCCAACAGCCCAGGCATAATAGAATCTTCAACTTCAGGTTTGGGGTGCTGCTGCAACCAACCCTGCATCAACATTTCATACTGATTATTGCCTGTCATGGTTAATGTATTGTATTCGCTATGCAGCTTTGCTTCGCGCCGTAAAGTTAATAAACGCTTTGCCACATCAAAGCGCTGTGTCCACGCTGTTGGCGCTGAGGATTGAAGCATTGCCCCTTCCAAGACTCCAATCGCTTGTTTGTCTTGCCCTCGCTGGGCTAAATCCATGCTTTTTTGCCAAACTTGTTCAGGTGTTGCATGCCCTGCAACGGGAAACAAAATTGGCAACACCATCAGCAATATACCCAAGCTAAATTTCAACATAACAAACCTCTTAATTTACAAGCTGATTCATTTCAACAATCGGCAGTAAAATCGCCATCGCCAATGTGCCTACACCCACTGCCATGCCCATCACCAACATAGGCTCGATAATGGTAAGCATACGCTTAATATTACGTGAAGCCTCTTTATCATAGTTGTCCGCCACACGAATCAACATGGTTGCCAATGTGCCTGACTGCTCACCCACTGCAATCATACGTAACGCCAACAGCGGCACAAAACCGTCTGTTTTTAATCCATCAGCAAGCGATGCACCCTCACGCAACATATCTCTCGCTTTGGTCACAGCCTCACGCATGGGTAACAAGGAAACAGATTGTTGGGCAATTTTCATGGCTGCCAAAGCAGGTACACCACCATCAAGCAACATACCTAATGTTCGGGTGTAGCGTGATGTATTGGTTTTCAACAACAATGAGGACAGTACAGGGATTTTAAGCAACACCTCATCACGTTTAAAACGCATAGCCTCTTTCCTCATCGCCATGATATAGGCAAATATGCTGCCGCTAAACAAAAGAATAAGCAGCAAACCATTGCTACGAATAAACTCAGATGTCGCAATCACAAACACTGTTAAGGCTGGTAAGTCGCCACCCGCACGCTCAAACACGGTGACAATTTGCGGAATAACCACTGCCAAAAGAAACAGCATCACCACCACACCGAACATAAGAATAATCACAGGATAAAGCGTTGCAGACAATAACTCTTGGCTTAGGGCTTGTCTGCGTTCAAGCAATTCTGCCAAACGGGTTGCCACAGCATCCAACTGCCCTGTTTCTTCACCCGCTGCGACCATATTACAAATCACATCATCAAAGCTGTGCATGCGTAGTGCATCCGCAAGCGAACTTCCTTCCAATACTTGTTGCCGCACTGAACCAACCACTTGCCGCGAACGCGGCTTTTCCATGCCTTCAGCAATCGAAGATAGTGCATCCACCAAAGGCATGCCTGAATCAATCAGTGTCGATAATTGCTGTAAAAAGTTCACTGTTTCATCAGGTTTAAGTTTACTGGATGCTTTACTGGGGTCAGATGTTTTTCGACTTTGTTCAACAGCTTCAAGCTTGCGAACCACTAATCCCAATTCACGCAAATGTTTTCGCGCCGCCCGCTCAGAATCAAAGTCTATCTGCCCTTTTTTGCGCTTGCCTTGGGCATCAATCGCTTCGTAAGCAAATAAACTCATGAATGTTTCACCTAATCAATAACCACATCAGCACGTGTTGCCATTAAGACTTCGTCAAATGTGGTAATCCCAGCGGCAATATGCCTTGCTCCATCTTGACGCAGCGAAATCGCACCTTCTTTGGCAGCAAGCCTACGCATAGCGGGTAACCCTTTACCATCATGGATGGCATTGCGCAGGTTTTGAGTGATGGGAATCAGCTCATAAATCGCCACCCGACCCACATAACCTGTGTCCAAACAATGTTCGCAACCTTTGGCATCATACACCACAGTTGCTTCAGCCATTTCTTGTGCTGAAACATCCAATGCTTCCCATTCGCCTTTCAACAGTTCGCGAGGTGTTTTACAATGTTCGCAGAGCCTACGCACCAGCCGTTGCGCTTGCGCCATCACCAAAGATGATGCCACCAAATAAGGTTCAACACCCATATCTTGCAAACGAACAATAGCAGACAAAGCATCATTAGTATGTAAGGTGGCAAACACCATATGACCTGTTAAAGATGCTTGAATCGCAATTTCTGCCGTTTCCAAATCACGAATCTCACCAATCATCACAATATCTGGGTCTTGGCGCAGAATCGAGCGCAGCCCTGCTGAGAATGTTACCCCAATTTTGGGTTGCACTTGCATTTGCCCCACACCTTCAAGCTGATACTCAATCGGGTCTTCAATGGTCATCACATTGCGATTTTTTCTATCCACTTCCATCAATGATGCATACAACGTTGTCGATTTACCTGAGCCTGTCGGTCCTGTAACCAGAATAATACCATGGGGTTCTTTGATGATTTTGCTCATCATTCCATGCTGGATTTTGCTCATGCCCAAGTCATTCAAGGTCAATAACTTTTGGCTTCTATCCAATAAACGCATCACCACACGTTCGCCATGGGCTGTGGGTAATACCGATACCCGCACATCCACTTCACGCCCTGCAACTTTCACGCGAAAACGCCCATCTTGAGGATGTCGTTTTTCGGCAATATCCAAGCCTGCCATCACTTTAATGCGGCTGACCATGGCAGATTGCACAGTTTTCGGTGGTGACACAATGGTGTGTAATACGCCATCAATACGAAAGCGCACCATCACCTTGGCTTCAAACGGCTCGATATGAATATCCGATGCTCTGTCTTTCAGGGCTTGTGAAAGCAGTGTGTTCACCAATCGGATGACGGGCGCATCATCTTCAGATTCTAAAAGGTCGCCAATTTCTTCAATTTCTTTGGCAAGACCCATATCCTCATCTTCAAGGTTTTCCAACATTTGCTCTGCAGATGCACTTGCCATATCAAAGGCTTGGTTAAGCGCGGTTAGAATCGCATCCTTAGGCACAAGAATTGGCTGCACTTCACCACCAAATTCACGCCTACAGTCATCAAGCAGTTCCCATGGCCACGCCGCACTGTCCACAGATTCCTTGGATACAGCCACAGGGTTGGGCAAGTCCTCTGATGGTTTGAGTGGCAACACCGCAGCAGAACGCAGCACAGGTAATGAGAAACACATCAAGCGCGCTTCTTCCACCTGTTCGCTGCTGATTCGATTCAAATGTTGCATCATTATTGCGCAGGTTGTGTTGTACTTTCAGCAGGAAGCTCATTAACCATTTTCAGGTCTTGTGATGGAGAAAATGATTCTGGAATTTGATTATCTTCCAGTGGGAATAAAATTGTACTACCAGTGACTGGCTGCTCATAAACACCTTTAATTTCATTGTATTTACGACTCGTTAACATACGAATATCTGATTCATCACTCACAATATGTGGACGCAAAAACACCATTAAATTGGTCTTGGTTTGTTTATTTTCTGTAAACTTAAATGCTTCGCCAAGAATAGGAATCGAGCCTAAGCAAGGAACACGCTGCACGGAAACACTGGAATCATCGCGCATCAAACCACCAAGCACCACCATGCCACCATCATTCGCCAGCACCACAGTTTTGATGGAACGTTTGCTGGTAATCAAACCACCTTCTGCCGCCGTGCCACCATCCACACTTGAAATCTCCTGAAAGATTTCAAGGCGAACTGTATTGCCTTCTGAAATTTGAGGCTTCACCTTCAATGTTAGCCCCACGTCTTTACGCTCAATGGTTTGGAAAGGATTGGTTACGCCACCTTGCGTGGAACTTTGTCCTGTAATAAACGGCACATTCTGACCCACAATGATTTCAGCTTCTTCATTATCCATGGTTAAAATGTTTGGTGTTGAAAGAATATTGGTATCCGTCTTGGTGGCTAAAGCGCGCGCCAAAGCGCCAAGATTGAGAATCGTAGTATCACCAAAAGTAAGTGTGCCTTTGGCAACGCCCACCACCAAACCTGCACCTGCTGCAAACGGGTTCGCTGCAACGCTATTGATATTTGTACCTGCATTATTCGAGAATGTTGTGCCGCCAAATCCTGTTGGATTTGTACCACCAAAACCATTGGTGCCCCGCCATTCCACACCAAATTGCTCCCCGACACCTGTGGATACTTCCACAATCAATGCTTCAACCAAGACCTGCAACCTGCGCACATCCAGTTTATCAATAATGGCATTCAGCGCATTCATATCACTGGGGTCAGCCGTAATCAAAAGCGCATTGGTGGCTGGCTCAGCGACAATTTTCACATCACCTGTGAACAATGCTTTGCCAGGTGCTGCGGTTTTCGCAGCCGTACTGCCACCACCTAGCAAACTTGTTAAAACCTTAGAAACATCTTCAGCATTGGCATGTTTCAAGTAACGAACTTGCAAACGACCAGAGTCGGGCTTGGGCTGAATATCCAATTTCTTCACAATCGCAGCCACTTCATTAATCATCTGAGGTGCTGCCACCACAATCAGAATATTGCCCGGCTGATGTGATAATGCTTTAATGGATGTTGGGCTACCTGGCCCCGCTTTGGCATACAAGCCAGAAAGCGTTTTCGCCAACTTATCAGCGGAAGCATGTTCCAAAGGAAACATCTGTACACCCACAGCATCTTGCCTATCGACAAGCTTCAATACCTTTTGAATGCGGCGAATATTACTTGCTGAATCGGTGAGCAACAGCATATTGCCACGCGGATAAGCCACCAAATGGCTATTGGGTGAAATGAGCGGGCGCAATAATGCAACCAATTGCTGTGCATCGGCATATTTAAGGCGCAACACTTGCGTCATCACTTCATCGGTGTTGGGGGCAGTACCTGACTCCCTAACATTCACCGACTTTTGTTTGCCCTCAGCACGGGGCACAATTTTTATTACAGAACCACTGTTGACCGTGGCAAAACCATTTACTTCCAAGACCGATAAAAACACATCATAAGCTTCATCTTCAGAAATCGGTGTGGGGGAAACAATGGTCACACTACCTTTTACACGGTTATCGACGAGGAAGTTTTTACCTGAAAAACCTGAAACAAACTCAATAAATGCACGAATGTCTGCATTTTTAAAATTCATGGTCACGTCTTGCGCCCAAGCTGCACTGCTGCTCAACCACAAACACAATACCAACCCAATGCGTATCTTTAATTGTATCTTCAATGGCATATTCATTCCTCTAAACTTATTGAATAACATAGCTTATTTGCTGCAAACTGCCAGCACGCTCCACTTCCACATCAATAAATGTTGCATGTTGGAGCTCCCGATACATACGCATAGCCTGCTCTGCACCCGTTACCGATTCACCATTTACCGATTTGATAATATCACCGTTCAACAAACCGATTTCTTCATACAATGAACCTTTTACAATCTCACTGATGGTGAAACCGTCAGGTTTACCATTGGTAAAATGAGGGCTAACCCGCGCTTGGCTCAATAAAGTTGAGAAGTTGCGCATTTGTGAGTTCAGCTTTTGTCGGTTTATTTTTCTATTCACTTGCGTGGCAATGGGAATTTGAGGTGCTCTTCGCGGTTTAACCACAGGTTTGGTCGACTGCTGCACAAGCGCTTTTCCTGCTTCAATGCTAATGCGCTCTCGTTTTCCTCGGTTACTCACCACAATCGCAGTAGCCTCCACTTCTTCTAGGGTTACATTGGGTTGAATAGCTTCATGCAAGAAAAACACCTCTTGTTTCCTGCTTCCACCCGCTGACACCATGGCTGCAGATTTATCACCTGCGACAACAGTGCCAATCAATTTGATTTGCAGACGACTTTCTTTTACTGGCTCATTTTTAGGTTTTTCTTGCGCGGGTACATCTTTGGGCACAGCCATTTCACCAAACAAGTCCACGCCTCTAAGCAAAGAAGCATCGAATGCCTCACTTGTTTCACCGCTATTTTCATTCACCAATACATGCTTGGACTTCTCCAAAGGGTTGCTCGCAAACAGCCCTGCCAATAACCAAGCGGCAAGCAAAACCAGAAAAATTTCTAAACCACGCGGAGCCCACGTCAATAGTTTTGAAGATTGCATATCCATTACCATGCGTATAACAACCCAAAACCAAGCATTTGCCAACGATTATATGGCCAAAAGCTGCCATCAGCCAACTGTTCGCCACCCAATTCTTGATATTGATAACGCAATGTCAGACTCACATCGTCCAAGCCCAAAGCACGCTTGGGTAAATACCAACGAAAATCCAAAGCACTTCGAAAACCTGTTTTTTTCTGAAAGTCACCGCTAAACAAAGGGTTGCTCGTTTTCATTCGAAAAGGAACAGCAATATCAATACTTGCTTGCAACTGTTGCTCACGACCGCCAAAACCAACAAAGGATAAACCTACCCAATCACTGCGTATTTTTTCAACAATGGGTTCGCCAGCAACTGCTGTTGGCACACCATTGACCACAAATGATTGTCTGGATTGTTCTTGCTGGCGTGCCGCCACCCACAAGCCCCACCAAGCATCTCGCATCAATGTGTGCTGAATATCAAGCCGCACATCCCATTGTTTAACACTTAAATCATTGGTTTGTTTGCTGCTCCACCGCTCCGTAGCAAAGGATGTTGAATCCATCCATGCACCCGATACACCCCAAGCCCAAGCGCCGTCACGTTCACCATTGAGTGCCAATTGAAGTTGCGCGCCATCCCCCGTAGTTTTTGAAGGCAAAAAAGATGCTTGTGTTGCTGTAATGGATGCATCTTTGGCATATTCCTGGTACTGCCACCATGTTTTCTCAAGCTGCACATCCAATTCAACTGCAGAAGCCAACCAAGGTGACATCAACATGAAAAAAACGAGGCATAAACTATATCGCATACGGTTCATGCCTCAATTCAAACATGCCAAGATGAATAAAACTATAATTTTGTAATTCACATGAAATCTTGCGGATCAACATCCACTTTTCGCCGAACACCCGAAGGTACGCGCAAACGCTCTAACAACGGTTGTAGCTTCCACGGCAAATGCTTGCGGCTCTCATCTTTTAAAATCAATTCAAAGCGAAATCGCCCTGATAATCGCTCCATCGCACATGGCATGGGTCCACTCATTTTAATATCGTCCCAGCCTTGAAGCGCTTTGGCAAAATGAAGGGCTGCTTGCATTGCTTTTTCATGGTTGATGGCTGAAAATACTATGCGCACCCAACGCGCATACGGCGGAAATTTGACCAGTTTACGAATGGACAACTCCTCATCCAACACGGATTCAGATTGACTTTCATCCAGCCTTGCAAACCACGGTGCTTCTGGGCTCCACGTTTGCACGACAACGTGACCTGTCTGCTCTCCGCGCCCAGTACGACCAAACACCTGCGTCATCTGCTGCCACCAACGCTCTGATGCACGAAAATCAGGTAAATTCATGCCCAAATCAGCATTGATCACACCCACCAAGGTTACATTGGGAAAGTGATGTCCCTTGACCAACATTTGTGTGCCCACCAAACAATCAATATCACCTGCCTCAAATGAAGATAGTGTGGCTTCCAACTCTTTCGCATTACGGATTTTATCCCTATCAAATCTTGCCACTTTTAATTTGGGTAAAGCTGCCAACAAATCATCTTCAAGGCGTTCCGTGCCTGAGCCCAAAGGTAAATAAGCTTTTTCACCACAGCTTTGGCATACTTTCATCACACGGCGGCTGTAATCACAACTGTGGCATCGCAGAACACCTTGTTTTCGATGCAGCGTTAATTTCACACTACATGCAGAACATGTTGGCACATCACCACATGCTGTGCACTGCAACGCAGGCGCATAACCACGGCGATTGAGGTATAACATGGACTGTTTACCTGCCTCAAACGTTGCTTTTAAATGTTGAATAAGTTGTGCTGATAAAATATCCGATGAACCACGCATATCCACAATCTCAGGTTTAATTTTATGTTGGAATACACGCTCAGTAAGTTTGAAACAATCCAAGCTTCCCTGCTCCACTTGCCGCCAACTCTCTAAACTTGGGGTTGCTGAACCCAGTAAAACAGGAATGTCTAACTCTTGCCCCAACAACATCGCCATATCCCGCGCCGAATAACTCACCCCATCTTGTTGTTTAAAGGAGGTGTCATGCTCTTCATCCAACACAATCAACCCAAGCTTAGGCAAAGGTAAAAACAACGCGGAACGTGTGCCAAGCAAAACTTGAATGTCGTCAAGCCTGTGCCGCACACTGATTTTATCACGCACGCTTAAACCCGAATGCCAAATACCAATAGATTCAAATCGCTCAGACAGACGTTTGACCCACATTGGCGTAAGTCCAATTTCTGGCACAAGAATTAAGGTTTGTTTGCCCTGATCTGCAAGTTTTTTAGCAATCTGCAAATACACTTCAGTTTTACCTGAGCCAGTACTTCCAAACAATAGCGATGGATCAAATGAAGTTTGTTTTTTAAGGATAGCATCAACGGCAACCTGTTGTTGCGGCCTCAGTTTGAGTTGCGATTCTTGCGCTCTGTGTTCAGCACTGGGGTGGCTCACCACTTCCTCTAAAACTCCATGTTGAACGGCTTGAAGTGTGCGCCATTGCACTCG
>CAMZLX010000028.1 GCA_947311795.1 uncultured Zetaproteobacteria bacterium | reverse complement strand
GTCGATACCTCTGCGATATATTCCACCGATACACCACGCACCTCTGCCAAACATTCAGCCACGTGGCGCACATAAGTCGGCTCATTGCGTTTACCGCGTTTGGGCACAGGCGCAAGGTAAGGTGAGTCTGTCTCAATCAAAAACATATCTTCGGGCACTTTTGCTGCCACATCGCGTAGGGCTTGATTGTTTTTAAACGTCACATTACCCGAAAACGAAATCGACATACCCATATCCAAAGCTTGTTTGGCAGCATCCCAACCCGATGAAAAGCAGTGCATAATACCACCACAGCCCGCAACATCTTCATCTTTTAAAATCCGCAAGGTCGCTGCATCGGCATCACGCATATGCACAATCACAGGTTTACCCACGATATGTGCAGCTTTGAGGTGTGCTCTAAAACGGGTTTCTTGAATATCGGCAGGTAAGGCATCTCTAAAGAAATCCATGCCTGTCTCACCAATCGCCACACACTTCTCATGTTTGGATAATTCAACCAGTTGTTCAACACTTGGCTCCTGCTCAACTTCGTGATTGGGATGAACACCCACAGAAAACCAAACATTATCACGCGCCTCCACCAGTTTGATTAAACGTGGTGTTTGCTCAATTTCAACAGCCACTGCCACAATTTTTGATACACCGTTATCTGCCATGCGTGCAAACACAGCATCCCTATCCTCATCAAAATGAGGAAAATCAATATGGCAGTGAGTATCAAATAATTGCATGTTTCTTCCTATATCCTATTAACCACAGATGAACACGGATATACACAGTTAAGAAAAACACAATCTATGTTTATCTGCGTGTATCTGTGGCTGTCTTTTTATGCAGAGGCTATCGCTCGCAAATGTTCAAGCGTCACATGATGCACATCATCAAGGTTATGTTTATTGATGAGCACATCAACCGCAGGCCTATCTGCCTCACCAAACTCAGACACCACCAAATCCGCACCTGTAAAATCTTGATTGGCAGTATAATCGTTAATCGTCACCACCGTTTTGATACCTGCATCACGCGAAGACAACCAACCATTACCCGAATCTTCCAAAGCCACCGTGTTTTCAGGTGCAATACCTAACTGCTCCAAAGCATAGTTATAAATATCTGGCGCAGGTTTTTTCGCAGGCACAATATCGCCCGCTGCAAGCACAGCAAACCTATCAAACCACTCTTTACCCAAAGAATGCTCAATCAAAGCATCCAAGGCTGATGGTGTGGTGGTTGTGGATACGCCAAGCGTAATGCCTGCTGCATACGCATCTTCAAGCAAACGAAGCACACCTGCACGCAAAGGAATCAAACCATCTGCAATCAATGTTTGGTAATGAATAGTTTTACGCGCATGAAGCTCTGCGATTTTCTCGTACGGAATTTCAGGCATACCGCCGCGCTCAATGTCAAACTGCATACGCTCTTTACCGCCAGTGACCTTAAGCAACTCACCATAAGTCTCATCGCTCCAGCGTCTATCCATGCCCGCTTCTTCAAATGCCATATTAAAAGCAACGCGGTGTCCGTCTTTTTCTGTGTCCGCCAGTGTGCCATCCACATCCCACAATAAACATTTTAATTCAGCCATAAAAACCCTCGTTCAAACTTGTATTCACCGCCGCATCCGCAGCTGGTGTTTGTTGCCCTAGACGATAAGCCGCCAACAAAGCAGCGGCAAGCTTGGGGTCGTCTTGTAAATTTTCAACATTAAAGAATTTGTTGGCAATGGGTTTTAGTATATCCAAATCTACGGCATCATGCCATGCTTGCGTCAGCCCAAACCAATCCACTTGCCCATCCTGCACATAATCTACTGCAATGCCTTGCGGCTCACTGAAAATAATATCCTGCATCACCATCACATCATATTCGTGCCGGTATTCATCAATGTTGATGCTTTTCGCTAGCGCATCATAGATAAAACCCAAATCGTGATGTCCTTGAAAATACAAATCCAAATCAAGGGTTACACTGGGCTCAAATTTTTCGCCTTTAAAATAGAAGTTAAGGCTTGCCTTCATACGATTATTCACCAAACACCTCTCAACCCATAGCTTAAAGCCAGAAGTCTGGCACAAAAAAAGCTGAGCATATAGCCCAGCTTCTTCGAATGTTTTTTTAAAACGTCTAAACTGTTTAAATACTTTTCAATTTTGTAATCGCGATTTGCTTTAACTGTTGCTTTTCAGCATTCAATTGCGCTTTATCGCTATGTTTCGTTGCATCAACATCTGCAATCAGTTTCAAAATATTTTCAATTTCATGAATGGTCTTCACTTTCGTATCAAAATGACCATCTGCTTGCGCCGCTGTTACATTGCCCAACAGTGCCAAACCCAATAATGTGATAGCCCATACTACTTTTTTCATTTCATGTTCCCCATAAATAGTTTACGCACCGCATCATACATTAGCATATCATCATGTATGTGACTCGAATCACACCATGAAAAATGACGTACCTCATAAATATAACTCAAACTCCAGCTCTGTAGCTATAGCGAGCCTTACAAGTATATCGGTTCGAAAATCTCAAACTTTAGCTAAAAATACATCAAATATTGGCACAATGATTGCTCACTTCACTTGGTATCCAAAACCGAGGAGAAAGATATGCACGTTGCGCACATGGCTTCAAACATCAACACGAGTTCACCCTTTGACCTACCCGTTGAAGATAAGAACACACACTTTCGTCAGCTTAAACCAAGTTATGGTACTGCCAGCCGATTGACCATGTATGAAAAAAGCATCAAATCTTTACCTCAACCGCCAGCGCTTTGGCAAGCTTTTCAAAAAGCATGTGACAACGACGCTTCAAACAAACAACTGGGTGATATTATCAAAGATGACCCTGTGCTTTCCGCTTCAATTTTGCGTATTGCCAACGCCCCAGGTTTGGGTGTGCGCATTACCATCACAGATGTAGGTAGAGCCATCGCCCATCTCGGCACTTCTATGGTTCGCACCATTGTATCTCGCCATTCATTTTCAGGTGCATTCGCATCATCGGGTAAAGTGTATAATGTAACAAAGTTGTGGAAACACGGTATGGCAGTATCCGCTTTTGCAGAAATTATTGCTGAAGAAGTACCCAATTGTGACCCTGGTTTAGCCAACACACTGGGATTATTTCATGATATTGGAAAAATGAGCTTAAACCTATTCACCCAATATCAACAACCTGCTACCTTAGACATTGAAGAAGGGCATTTGGTTTTTGAACATAAACGTTTTTCGTGTACCCATATTGATTTGGGCGTGCTGCTTGCCAAACATTGGGAGCTTCCCGAAGCCATTGTTCAAGGCATCACGTATCATCATCACCCTGCTTATGACGAGTCCAAAAATATCCCGGAATCTATTCGTGCTGAAGTCTTTGCAGTTTACCTTGCAGATATGATGGCAATTTATCTTGGTTTTGATACGGGAGAAACGGGCATAGCCCTACCTCACCCAAGCTTTGCACCATTATTACCTAACACCACACTCCGAGCTTTACTGGATAACGCACGTGTGCAACAAGAGGTTAAACGTATAGAGCAGGTAGAGTTTTAAACCGCCTTAAAAGAAATCCTTCAGACAGCAGCGACCAGAAGGATTGCGAACAGCACAGGCGCATTGTTTGGTTTGGGTTTGCGCGGTGACATAAGCTTTGATGTCTGGGTTTGCTGCATCCCTGCGTGAGACATCAAAGCAATAACAAATCAATGCGGCTTCATTCTCAGACTTTACACCCACCTCTAAGCGCAACGCATCGCTTCTCATTTGAACCTGCGATGAGAAATAGACTGTGGCGCAGCCTTGGCTTGGGCAAAAGTAGTAATCCCCTTGCTCATTCAGTTTCCCGTTGATTTTCCCATCCAATTGACTGCCCAACCACGGCTTTTGCACATGATGTTTAATGGTTTGCACATTCACAGGCAAACACATGCCACCGCATTCAGGGCAAGCGACTTTAGTTGCCATGCTTAGCGCGTGTGAAACGTAACATCAAATAACCCACAATCCCCGATAAAAATGATGCCACTAAAATCGCCAACTTGTCGGTATATTGAAATAAATCATCGCTTTCAAAGGCAAGGGATGTGATAAATAAACTCATGGTAAAACCAAT
>CAMZLX010000027.1 GCA_947311795.1 uncultured Zetaproteobacteria bacterium | reverse complement strand
ATCACTGCAACAACCCCTTCAACTTGTTTCATCTTTAACCATCCAAAACGCATCATCTTGCCACTCAACAGGAAAGCCCATGTCAGCTTGCGGAATGTCGGCATATTTATCCAATAATGCCAATAAACGTTGCCGCCAACTGGAATGTGGATTGATTGTGCTCATCAAGCTCTGAACTACACATAAATACATATATAGCTGTTGTTTATCCTCAATTTCATGTTGAACCCATGCAATATGAGGGTTCTTTGGTGCTTGTGGGCGATAAATAAGCTTACGATTCCAAAGTCGCCCATGGTGAGCGCAAATGTTTCGCAATAAGCACAAAGGTTTGAACCATGAAAGCAATAAGTTGGGTGCAATACCAAAGCTTTGAGCCACATTGTAGCGAGCATTTTTCACTCGCTTTTGGCTGGCATCGGTATTGGCATATAATCGTTCGACCTCACCCAAACTCATCGCTTCAAGCAATTTCCAGCTTGGTGGCAAGTCATGATAGGTTTGTTGATGATGTTGCATAAACAACTCTTTTGAACGCATGCAAAGCTGTTGAATATGCTGCATTTCCTTAGCATGATCAAAATACTTAGACTGGCGGAAAAGCTCTGCATCAGCATACCAGTTGGCATCAAAGGCTTTTGAAAATACATACACAATACGACTACGCAATGCCACTTCAATACGTTCAATAGCATCAAGAACCAATAAACGAAGTTCGCGGTCAAAACGATAGCGATAAAGTATATCGTCAA
The DNA here is from genome assembly GCA_947311795.1 of uncultured Zetaproteobacteria bacterium. Taxonomy (GTDB): domain Bacteria; phylum Pseudomonadota; class Zetaproteobacteria; order Mariprofundales; family Mariprofundaceae; genus Ghiorsea. The sequence continues at coordinate 1,887 of CAMZLX010000027.1, read as the reverse complement.
AGCTTGCACCTTGAATAAACTGGTGCGTTGTTGCTGGCGATTGTTGCAAGCTGCGCCCGTAAATACTTAGGCGATAATAGCTTATATATTGTAAATAATGCTTTGCTCGTGCTTTATCGGGAATATGTAAACCGCGCTGTTGCAATAAATCAACTTGCGCATCAAGGGATAATGTAGGCTTGGAAAAGTGTTTTTTAGGCATAAAAAAACCCGCCAAAAATGCGCTTCAAAGAGAGGCGAGGCGGGTGTTGATACCCGCAAGCATAATCAACTCTACTTAATTCAACAAGCTTGGATTTCACGCCTCTAACTCCAGAAGGCTCTTTAGTACTTTCAAAGCCTCCGTACGTTCAGCATCCAATGTCTCAATCTGGGCAATGATTTCGGCTGGTGGTGCATATTCCACTGCTTCATAGACGATTTCTTTGTAGCGGTTGATGCTTAAATCCCAATCATTGGCTTTGATTTCAGAAAACGGCACCAAAAAGCTTTGTTCGGTGCGCTGGCGCTCGCTTTCTTGGTCGCGTTGGTTGAAGCGGTGGATGATGTCGGGGATATTGTTGTCGGCGATGGGTGCGCGTTTATCGTCCAGGGAATAACCATCGGCTTGCATATCGTAGAACCAAACATTGTCCGTGCCGCCGTTGTTGGTTTTGGTGAAGATGAGTACGGCAGTGCTAACCCCTGCATAGGGTTTGAACACGCCGCTGGGCATGGAAATCACGGCTTCGAGTTTTTGATTGGCAACAATTTCTTCACGCAGCCTTTTATGGGCATTCGATGAGCCAAATAATACACCATCGGGGATAATCACTGCACAACGCCCACCGATTTTGAGCATCCGCAGCATCAAAGCGAGAAATAAAAGCTCGGTTTTTTTGGTTTTGACGGTTTTAAGCAAGGAGCTTTCCACGCTGTCGTAGTCCAGCGAGCCTTTGAAGGGTGGGTTGGCAAGAATGAGACTGTATGCCTCGCGTTTATCGGCATTGGCTTCGCTCAAGGCATCCACGGCGATCAGTTGTGGGTTTTCAATGCCGTGCAGTTGCAAGTTCATCGCGCCAATACGCAGCATGGTGGCATCAAATTCTAAACCTGTGAACATCTTGGTGTTGTAGTGGTCACGAAAATCAGCATTGTGAAACCAATCCGACTTATGCTCATGCACATATTCACCTGCTGCAACCAGAAAACCCGCCGTGCCACATGCTGGGTCGCACAGCGTATCTGTTTGGGTGGGTTGCATCATCTCCACCATCATTTTAATGATATGGCGCGGGGTACGGAATTGACCATTGGTGCCTGCGGTGGCGATTTTGGAAAGTAGGTATTCGTAGAGGTCGCCTTTGGTATCACGCTCGTCCATTTGGATGCCATCAATCATCTGCACCACTTGATCGAGCAGGCGCGGGGTAGGAATCATAAAGGTGGCACCTTTCATGTAGCGGGCAAATACGCCTATGGTATCACTGTTTTCATGCTGCCCGAGTTGTTTCATGTGTTCAAAGACAGTCAAATCATTGATGGAAGGTTTGGTGAAGAGCTCATACATGGCTTCAGGGTCTTTATCTTTGAAATTGTTCCAGCGGAAGTCGTTGTATTCAGGCGTGTAAACAGGGTTGGTGATGGTTTCGCCTGAAAATGTCGCCTTTTTTTCCTTGGCAAACTGCTGCTCATCTAACCTTCGCAAGAACAGTAAAAAGGTGAATTGCTCGATGACAGTCATGGGGTTGCTGATGCCACCTGTCCAAAAGGCTTCCCAGATTTTATCCACTTGCGACTTGATTTCACCTGTAATCAAGTCGCAAGTGGATAAAATCTGGGAAGCCTTTTGGACAGGTGGCATTAGCAACCCCATGACTGTCATCGAGCAATTCACCTTTTTACTGT